>NZ_JBQEMZ010000012.1:0-2939 GCF_052044445.1 Cellulosimicrobium sp. 22598 | reverse complement strand
CTCCCCCCCCCCCCCCCCCCCCCCGGTCCTCGGGCGTCGTCGTGCTCGGCGAGATCTCGCCCTGGGACACGTTCATGGAAGGTGCTACTCCTTGGCGGCCGCGTCGTTGACGGCGGTGACGATGTCCTCGGGAGTGCCCTGGCCGGCGAGCAGGTTGACGACGGCCGTGTTCAGCGCGTTCCCGATGTTCTGGCCGTAGAGCGTGTCGAGCCAGACGGAGACGTACGGCGCCTCGTTGTACGCCTCGAGGATCGAGACGAGGGCCGGGTCGACGACGGCGGCCTGCGCCTCCTTGCTCGCGGGCAGCGTCTGGAACGCGGTGGCGTAGGCCTCCTGCGACTCCTTCGACATGGCGTAGTTGAGGAAGTCGGCGCACGCGTCCGGGGCGTCCACGTAGCACGAGTAGCCGTCGACGCCGCCCATCATCGCGCCGGGCTCGCCGTCACCGCCATCGACCTCGGGGAACGGGAACCACTGGAGGTCGGGCAGGGGCTTCTCGTCCGGCGTGAGGGACGCGATGACGCCCGGGTCCCACGCGCCCATGAGCTCCATCGACGCCTGGTGGTTCGCGAGCAGGCCGGCCGACGAGCCGGCGCCCTGCTGCGCGGACGTGGTGAGGAAGCCCTCGTTGAACGGCTCGGTCGCCGCGAAGTCCGCGAGCGCGTTGCCGGCGTCGAGCCAGCACGGGTCGTCGAAGGTCCGCGTCTCGGCGGCCTCGTTCATCGCGTCCTGGGAGCAGTACCGGAGCGCGAAGAAGTAGTACCAGTGCGCGGCGGGCCACGCGTCCTTGGCGCCGAGCGCGATGGGCGCGATGCCGGCGGCCTTGAGCTGCTCGGTCGCCGCCTCGAGGTCGGCGATCGTCCCCGGGGTCTCGGTGATGCCGGCCTGCTCGAAGAGCTCGGTGCTGTAGAACATGCCGCCGGGCAGGATCGACACCGGCATGCCGTAGACCTTGCCGTCGACCGAGAGCGCGCTCAGCGACCCGCCGACCGCCTCCTTGACCGCCGGGTCGATGAGGTCGGTCAGGTCCTTGACCTGACCCGCCTCGACGACGTCCGCGAGCTTGCCGCCGCCGCGCGCCATGAAGATGTCGGGAGCGTCACCCGAGTTCAGCGCGGTCTGGAGCTTGCCGTCCATGTCCTCGTTCTGGATGGCCTGGATCTTGATCGTCACGCCGGGGTTCTCGTCCTCGAACGCCGCGGCCGTGGTCTTCCAGTACTCCATGCCGGGGCCGGTCGTGGAGTTGTGCCAGAACGTCAGGGTGACGTCGCCGTCCTCCGTGCCGGACCCCCCTCCGCCGCCACAGGCCGAGAGCGCCATCGCACTCGCCACCAGCGCGGCCGATGCCGCCAGGAACTTCCGAGACCTCATGATTCGTCCTCTTCGTCGAGCCGCACGGGCGCGCGCTCCGTCGAGCGCGCCGGGCCGCCCCCGCGTCGGGGCCGCCAGAGCGACTCTCGCAAACGCAGGGCCAGCCTGTCAATCGTTATCGATAACGTTTTACACACGATGTGGCGGGCACGATCGACCCGCGCGGCCGCAGGGGTGCGGGCGCGGCCCGCGACGCGTCGGCGGTCCGGGCCGCGCGCCCGGCGGGGCGCCGCCGAGGCGTCGCATCACGGGCTACTGTCTCCCCATGCGCTCCACGGGAAGAGTCACGATCGGCGATGTCGCGCGCACCGCCGGCGTCTCCGTCGCGACCGTCTCCAAGGTGATCAACGGTCGCTACGGCGTCGCCCTGGAGACATCCCGGCACGTCCAGGAGATCATCGACCAGCTCGGGTACGAGTCGTCCATCGTCGCGCGCAGCCTGCGCAGCCGTCGCACCAACGTCATCGGCATCCTGGTCGCCGAGTTCGAGCCGTTCTCGACCGAGCTGCTCAAGGGCATCTCGGACGCGGTCGACGGCACCGGCTACGAGCTCCTCGCCTACTCCGGCGGGCTGCGCCGCGACGACCGCGTGGGCTGGGAGCAGCGCTATCTCTCACGGCTCGGCGGCACGCTGATCGACGGCGCCATCCTCGTCACGCCGACCGTCGTCGCGCCCGGCAACTCCATCCCGGTCGTCGCCGTCGACCCGCACCGCGGCCCGTCGGGCCCGCCGACCGTCGACTCCGACAACCTCGCCGGCGCGCGCGCCGCGACCGAGCACCTGCTCTCCCTCGGCCACCGCCGCATCGGCTTCCTCGCCGGCCGCCCCGACCTCGAGTCCGCGCGCCTCCGCGAGCAGGGGTACCGCGACGCGCTCGCCGACGCCGGCATCCCCTTCGACCCCGACCTCGTCCGCGTCGGTGGCTACCGCCCCGACCTCGCGGACTCCCCCGCGCACGAGCTCCTCTCCCTCCCCGACCGGCCCACGGCGATCTTCGCCGCGAACGACCTGTCCGCCATCCGCACCACGGAGGTCGCCGCCGAGCTCGGCCTGCGCGTGCCCGACGACGTGTCCGTCGTCGGGTTCGACAACGTCCCCGAGTCGGCCCTCACCACCCCGCCCCTGACGACCGTCGACCAGCCGATCCACCGCATGGGCGCCGAGGCCCTGCGCCTCATCGTCGACCTCGTCGAGGGCAACCCCCGCGAGCCCCACCTCCGCCTCCCCACGACCCTCGTCGTCCGCGGCACCACCCGCGCCCTCTGACCCACCGCCCGCGAGCAAACCCCGGTCGCACGCGAGAGAACGGCGACCCGCCGAGGTAGAGCCCTGGTCGCCCGAGGTAGAGCCGAGGTCGCCCGAGGTAGAACCGAGGTCGCGCGAGGTAGAGCCGTGGTAAGCCGAGGTAGAGCCCTGGTGGGCAGAAAGAGATACCTAGCCACGAGGCGTGCGCTCGCCCGGGCGAGCGAGGACCTGGGTGAGACGACGTAGGGCGGGGTGGGTGGTGGTGCCGCGTCGTGGTCGGGCCTGGCGGGAGCCGCGAGGAACGAGCGGCGGATGGTAGACG
>NZ_JBQEMZ010000011.1:0-192914 GCF_052044445.1 Cellulosimicrobium sp. 22598 | reverse complement strand
ACCGAGAACCGCCAGGTCATCACCTACACCGCCACCGACATCGACGGCCTCACCGCCAAGGCCTTCGTCAAGGTGCCCGGCCTCACCGACCAGAGGCCGACGCTCCGGCCGGGGACGCAGCTCGAGGTGCTGGCCGGGGAGTCCCTGCCGATCGACATCACCGAGCACGTGCTCGTGGTCGAGGGCAAGACGCCGCGCCTGACGACCGAGGACGCCGTGAAGGTCACCGAGGGCTCGCGCGAGGTCCCGTCGGTGACCCAGATCGTCTACACGCCCGACCCCGCCTACACCGGGCCGGCGTCGGTGTCGTTCGAGGTGACCGACGGGTCCGGCCCGGACGACCCCGAGGGGCACACCAACGTCCTGACCATCCCCGTCCAGGTCCTGCCTCCGGAGAACCTCGCGCCCGAGCTCGTCGGGTCCCCGGCGCTCGACGTGGCCGCGGGCGAGGAGGCCTCGGTCGACCTCGCACGCTTCGCCACGGACGCCGACGGAGACCCGCTGACGTTCACCGCGTCCTCGGGCGGTGCGCAGGGCATCACGGTCTCGGTCGAGGGCAGCACCCTGCACGCCCAGGCCACGCCCGAGGTGCCCAAGGGCTCGGTCGTGCAGGTCCCGATCACCGTCACCGACGGCGAGCACCCCCCGGTCGAGGGCACCGCGACCCTCACCGTCGTGGCCTCCACCCGACCCCTGGTCCGCGCCAACACCGACACGGTCGACGACGCCCACCAGGGCAAGGCCACGAAGGTCGACGTGCTCGCGAACGACTCGAACCCGTTCCCCGACACACCGCTGAAGCTCGTCGACGCCGTCGTGGAGACCGGGCAGGGTTCGGCTGACCTGGCCGGTGACCAGGTCAGCGTGACGCCCCGCGACGACTTCGTCGGCGTCATGGTGGTCCGGTACCGGGTGCAGGACGCGACCAAGGACCCCGACCGCGAGGTCGAGGGTCGGATCCAGCTCAAGGTGCTCGGCAAGCCCGAGGCTCCCGCGACCCCCCAGGTCGAGGAGGTGCGGTCCAAGACGGTCGTGCTGTCCTGGGACCCGCCGAACAACAACGGCGCCGAGATCACCGGCTACACCGTGCGCTCCCAGAACGGCTACGAGAAGGCCTGCGGCACCACCACCTGCACCCTCGACGGCCTGACGAACAACGTGAAGTACACCTTCACCGTGTTCGCGACCAACGCCGTCGGCGACGGACCCGCGTCCCCGCCCTCGGCCGAGGCACGCCCCGACGAGAAGCCCGACCCGCCCGCCGCACCCACCCTCGAGTTCGGCGACCAGTCCCTGACCGTCACCTGGACCAACAAGACCTACACCGACCGCTCGCCCATCGAGACGGTCGACCTGGAGATCTCCCCGGCGCCGCCGGGCGGGGCGGTCCAGAAGACCGCGCTCGTCGGGACCTCGGTGACCTGGGACGGGCTGAAGAACGGCGTCGCGTACAAGGTGCGCGTCCGGGCGAACAACCTCGCGCCCGACCCCTCGGACTGGGGCGAGTACTCGACGGCGGAGACGCCCGCGGGCAAGCCGGCCGCGCCGGCGAAGCCGACCGTGAAGCGCACCTCGATCGGCGACACGTCGCAGATGCAGGTCGCGTGGACCGCCCCGTCCGACAACGGCGCGGCGATCTCGAAGTACACGATCGAGGCGCTCCAGGGCGGCTCCGTCGTGAAGACCGCCACCGCGGGGGCGGGAGCGACCTCGACGACGATCGGGGTCTCCGCGGACACGACCGGCTACACGTTCCGCGTGCGGGCGCACAACAAGGCGACCGACAAGTTCGGCGACGCCGAGTTCTCGCCCGCGTCCGACCCGGTGCGCGCCTTCGCGGCGCCGAGCACGGTGAGCAACCTCCGGGCTACGGCGAACGGGACGAACAATCAGATCCAGCTCTCGTTCGGCGCGGCGTCCGGCAACGGGGTGAAGGCGAGCGAGATCTCCTACGAGTACGCGGCCGGGGACGGCTGGAAGAAGCTCGCCGACAACAAGATCGTGGGCGGGCTGACCAACGGAAAGGCGTACTCGATCAAGGTTCGCGCCGTCGCCAACGTCGACGGCGCGAACCAGGCCGGCGAGAGCACGACCGCCAACTCGGCCACCCCGTACGGACCGCCGCCCCGCCCGACGGTCTCGGCGAGCGGCGGCAAGGGCCAGGTGACCTTCAAGGTCTCCGGCTCGACGAACGGTCGCAACGTGACGATCACGGTCAGCGGGGCGAAGTCCGGGTCGTTCGGCATCTCCCAGTCCGCCGGCTCGGGGTCGAACACGTACACCGCGAGCGGGCTCGGCTACGGCGAGACCGCCAAGCTGTGCGCCGTCGCGAAGGACAGCGAGGGCAACACGTCCGCCGAGGCGTGCGACTCGGCCAAGACCGAGGCGCGCCCGGTGCCGACGCTCTACAAGCACTCCGACGCCCAGGGCGAGGAGGGGTGCGGGGACAGCTCGTGCCGCTGGCTCGGCATCGACCCCAACGGCGCGACCGGATCGGTCCAGTACCAGTGCTGGGGCTCGGACGGCGGCTGGCACAGGTTCTCGCCCTCGTCGAACTACTCCAACGAGTGGTGGACCATCAACCTCAGCAACGGCCGCCAGCGGCTCCAGTGCTACTACGGCTGGCCGGGCCAGCAGGTCCAGGTGAAGTTCTCCGACGGGACGAGCACACCGGTCATGGGCTGGTAGCCCCCCCCGCCCGTCCGCTCTACAGCACGCAACGAGAAACGGAAACTCATGAGCACGATGACCCCCGAGCAGGCCACCTGGTTCGCTCAGACCTTCGACCGCCTCGTCGGCAACGTGGGCCAGGCCGTCCTGGGCAAGGCGCACGTGGTGCGCCTCACCCTGACGTGCATGCTCTCCGAGGGCCACATCCTCCTCGAGGACGCACCCGGCACGGGCAAGACGTCGCTCGCCCGCGCCCTCGCGGCGAGCGTCCAGGGCACGAACAACCGCATCCAGTTCACGCCCGACCTCCTTCCGTCGGACGTCACGGGCGTGACGATCTACGACCAGAAGACGGGACAGTTCGAGTTCCACCAGGGCCCGATCTTCGCGTCGATCGTGCTCGCGGACGAGATCAACCGCGCGTCGCCCAAGACGCAGTCGGCGCTCCTCGAGGTCATGGAGGAGGGGCGCGTCACCGTCGACGGCGTGGGCCACGACGTCGGGCGTCCGTTCATGGTCATCGCGACGCAGAACCCCATCGAGCAGGCCGGCACCTACCGGCTGCCCGAGGCACAGCTCGACCGCTTCCTCATGAAGGCGTCGATCGGGTACCCGGACCACGCGTCGACGGTCGAGATCCTCTCCGGTGCGTCCGTCCGCGACCGGAGCAAGACGCTCCAGCCGCTCATCACGACGCAGGCCGTGACGGAGATGGCCGAGCTCGGCGCGCGCGTGCACGTCGACGGCGCGGTCCTGGAGTACGTCTCCCGGCTCGCCGAGGAGACGCGCAACGCGCCCGAGGTCCGCGTCGGCGTCTCCGTCCGTGGATCGCTCGCGCTCGTGCGCTGCGCCAAGGTCTGGGCCGCGGCCCACGGCCGCAACTACGTGCTGCCGGACGACATCAAGGAGCTCGCGCAGCCGGCGTGGGCGCACCGCCTCGTGCTCGACCCGGAGGCCGAGTTCGCCGGCGCCACGAACGAGGCCGTGCTCGGCCGGCTCCTCGCCGACGTCGCGGCGCCGCAGGAGCGACGCTCCGCCTGACCGGACGTACGGCGCTCCCCACGCCGCCCGCCCACTCCGCCCGTCGGGTGCCCCACGCACCGTCGACCCGGCGGACCGTCCTCCCCCGCACCGACCGAGAGCCCATCGCATGAACGCCTCACACGGCCCCTCGACCGGCCGCCCGAGCACCCGCTCGAGCAGCCCGAGCGGCAGGACCGGCACGCCACCCGCGTCGTCGGCCCTCGCCGGACTGCTCCGACCCCTCGCAGCGCCCCTCGCCCGGGTCGCGGCGCCGATCGGGCGCGCGCTGGCGCCGGCGACGAGGGCGGTCGAGCCCGTGACGTCGGCGGTCAGCCCGTTCGGCTGGGCCGCGCTCGTCGTCACCGTCGGGGCGTGGTGGGCCGGGCTCGCCCTCTCCTGGCTCGAGCTGCTGGTGGTCGCGATCCTGCTCACGGTGGCGCTGCTCGCCGCGGTGGCGTTCGTGCTGGGCCGCTTCCGCTACGCCGTCGTGCTCGACCTCGCGCAGCAGCGCGTCACGGTCGGCGACCGCGCCGTCGGCCGGCTCGACGTGCGCAACGACTCGGGCCGGCCGCTGCTCCCCTCGGTCATGGAGCTGCCGGTGGGGCAGGGCATGGCGACGTTCCCCGTGCCGCGCCTGCGTCCCCAGGCGAGCCACGAGGAGATCTTCACGGTGCCGACGCACCGGCGCTCGGTGATCTCCGTGGGACCCGTGCGCTCGGTGCGGGCGGACCCGCTCGGTCTGCTGCGCCGCGAGGTCGTCTGGACCGAGCCCGAGGAGCTCTTCGTGCACCCGCGCGTGAAGAACCTCTCGGGCTCGTCGACCGGCTTCCTCAAGGACCTCGAGGGTCGCGTCACGACCGACATCTCCAACTCGGACGTCTCGTTCCACGCGCTGCGCGACTACGTCCCGGGCGACGACCGCCGGCACATCCACTGGAAGACGACGGCCCGCACCGGGCAGCTCATGGTCCGCCAGTTCGAGGAGACCCGCCGGTCGCACCTCGCCGTGCTCCTCTCGACGCGTGCCGAGGACTACGCGCACGACGACGAGTTCGAGCTCGCCGTGAGCGCGTGCGGGTCTCTCGGCCTCCAGGCGATCAAGGAGGACCGCGGGGTCACCGTCCTCGTCAACGACGGCAACCTGCGCGGCGACCACCGCACCCGGCTGCTCGACGACCTCGCGCGCGTCGAGACGCGCGCGCAGCGGACGTCCCTCGTGGACGTCGCGCGCGTCGCGGGGCTGACGATCAGCGACGCCTCGGTCGTGGCCTTCATCGTCGGCAGCAGGGTGACGCCGACCGAGCTGCGGGCGGCGTCCGCCCGGCTTCCCCAGGACGTCCGCGTCATGGCGATCCAGTGCGTCCCCGGGGCCTCGCTCAGCCGGCACGCCATCGCGGAGCTCGTCGTCCTCACCATCGGCGAGCTCGGTGAGCTCCCCCTCGCCCTGCGGAGGCTGAACGACTGATGAGCGCTCCCAGCACCACGACGCGCGGCTCGCGCCGCGCCACCCCGGTCGGCACGCCGCCGCCGTCCTCGGGCACCTCGCAGCGCAACACGACCCGGCTGCGCGGGGCCGACACCCCGCGTGCGCTCACGGCCCTCGGGGCCGTCGACGCGCTCGCGCTCGTCCTCGTCCTCGGCGCGGTCGCCGTCGGGTTCGGGCCCGTGTGGGGGTCCACCGGGTACCTCCTCCCGGCCGCGGGGGGCGCCGTCGTCGGGCTCCTGGTCGCGTGGCTCGGCGCCTGGCGCCGGTGGTCCGCCGCCACGGTCCTCGTGGCCGCGGTCGTCGCGTACCTGCTCCTCGGCGGCGCGCTCGCGCTGCCGGCCGACGCGATCGGCGGCGTGGTCCCGTCGCTGCAGACGATCACCGACCTGCTCCGTGGCGCCGTCACGGGCTGGAAGGAGTTCGTCACCACGGTCCCGCCGCTGCACTCCTTCCCGGAGCTCGCGGTGGTCCCGTACCTCCTCATGCTCGCGACCGCGCTCCTCGCGGGGACGATCGCGTGGCGCGCGCGCCGTGCCGAGTGGGCGCTCGTCCCCGTCGTGGTCGCGTTCGTGGGGGTCATCCTCCTCGGGACCGTCATCGCGGCGTTCCCGGTGGTGCAGGGTCTCGTCGTGGGCGGCGTGGGCCTGCTGTGGGCCGGGTGGCGGGTCACGGCCGCGCGGTTCGGGGCGCACCAGATCACGACCGAGGCGAGCAAGGCCGCGACGCGGCGGCTCTGGTGGCACCGCGTGCGCACCGGCGCGGCGATGCTGGTCGTCGGCGGCGTCGCCGCGGCGTTCGCCGCGCCCGTGCTGCTCCCGGACGCGCCGCGCACCGTGCTGCGCGAGACGGTCGTGCCGCCCCTCGACCTGCACGAGTACGTGAGCCCGCTCACGGCGTTCCGCAAGTACGCCAAGGACATGCGCGAGGACGAGCTGTTCACCGTGCAGGGGCTCCCGGCAGGCGCCAAGGTCCGCCTCGCCGGTCTCGACACGTACAACGGCGTCGTCTACGACGTCTCCAGCGGGCTGCCCGGCTCGGGCGTCTACACGCGCGCGGGCGAGGAGATCGCGACCGTCGCGTCCGGGACGCCGACGCGCGTCGAGGTCCAGGTCGGGGACTACACCGGCGTGTGGGTGCCCGACGTCGGCACGCTGGAGGGCATCACCTACGGGGGCGACCGCGCGCGCGAGCTCGGCGAGACCACGTACTACAACTCGACCACGGGGACCGCGCTGACGACCGCCGGGCTGCGACCGGGCGACTCGTACACGCTCGACACGCTCGTCACGGTCGAGCCCACGGAGGACGACCTGCGGGCGGGCGCGATCGACCAGTCGATCGAGGTGCCGAGGCCGCCCAAGGACGCGCTGCCCGCGTCGCTCGCGGGCAAGGCCGCGCAGTTCATGGGGGAGGAGACCGAGCCCGTCGACCAGCTCTTCGCGCTCCGCGACGGCCTCGTGGCCAGCGGCGTCTTCTCCAGCGGGCTCGACACCCAGCCCCCCTCGCGTCCGGGCCACTCGGCGGAGCGCATCGACACGCTCCTCGCGGACGAGGAGATGGTGGGCGACGACGAGCAGTTCGCGGTGGCGCTCGCCCTCATGGCCAACCAGGCCGGCATCCCCGCGCGCGTGGTCATGGGCTTCTACCCCGACATGGAGAAGAACCCGCTCGAGCCGGGCGAGCCCTTCACCGCGACCGGGACGGACGTGCACGCCTGGGCGGAGGTGCCGTTCGTCGGCTACGGGTGGGTGCCGATCACGGCGATCCCCGACGAGGACAACAAGATCCAGCCGGAGCCCAAGAGCCTCCAGGTGCCCAAGCCCCCGATCCTCGAGGACCCGGAACCGCCGGAGGAGCCCGCCGAGGCCGAGGCCGGGAAGGTCGACGACGAGGAGAAGGAGAAGGCCGAGAGCGACGGCTTCGACTGGGGCCAGGCGGCCCTCGTCGCCGTCGCCGTGGTGGTGCCGCTCGCGCTCCTCGCCCTGCCGGTGATCCTGGTGCTCGCCTACAAGGCGCGTCGCCGGGCGCGGCGCCGCGCGGCGGCACGTCCCGTCGACCGGGTGAGCGGAGGCTGGCGCGAGGTCCTGGACACCGCGACGGACCTCGGCACGCCCGTCCCCGCCGGGTCCACGCGGCGCGAGGGCGCCGGCCTCCTCTCCCAGGCGTACGGCGCGACGGCGACGATCCCGCTGGCGCACCGCGCCGACGCGACCGTCTTCGGCCAGGGCGAGCCGACCGAGCAGGAGATCGAGGCCTTCTGGGCGGACGTGGACACCGTCGTCGGGGGGCTACGCTCCTCCGTGAACCGTCGGGCCCGCGTCCGCGCCGCACTCTCGCTGCGGTCGGTCCGCGCGGCCTCCGGTTCGTCGGGTCTGCGCCGGTGGCTGCCCGGCCGCCGCGCCGGCACGAAGGGTGGCGCCGTGCCCCCGGCGGCAGGGTCGTCGTCGGAGCCGACGAGACGACAGGGAGACGAGTCATGAGCGACGTGACGTGCGCCGCGTGCGGGTCCGCGCAGTCCGCGGGGTCCGCGTTCTGCGCCGTGTGCGGGCAGCCCTTCCCCCGGACGGGTCGCCCGGTCGCCGAGCCGGCCGCAGGCCCGGTCGGCAGCGTCCAGGCCGTCGCCGCGCGCGCGGGGGCGGACCTGCCGTACGCGGCCGCCCCGCACTCGGCGCCGGACACCACGACAGAGCCCGAGGTCTACGCGGCGACCCAGAAGGCGTTCGGCCCGGCCGTCGCCGCGCCGTCGGCGTCCTCGCTCGCGACCGCCCCGTTCGCGGGGAGGGGACGGCGGTTCCTCGCCTACGTGGTCGACGTCGCCGTCCCGGGCCTCGTCGCGCTGGTGGTCGTCGTCGCGGGCCTCGCGATGGTCGGGACGCCGCTCGGCAGCGTCCAGGTCGTGACGCAGGACGAGGCCGCCGCGCTGTTCGGCAAGATCCTCGTGGTCTACGTCGTCGCCGGGGTGCTCGCGCTCGCGTGGTGGGTGGGCGTCTGGTTCTGGGAGGGCTCGACGGGCAAGACGCTCGGCAACCTCCTCACCGGCATCCGCACGGTCGACGCCGGGACGCGCGAGCCGGTCGGCTTCGGCCGGGCGGCGCTGCGCTGGATCATCGTCGGCGTCGTGCCCCTGGGCGGGATCCTCGTGGTCCTGCTCAGCCCGGGCTTCGACTCCTCCGGCCGGTCGCAGGGGTGGCACGACAAGGCGGGCCGCTCGCTCGTGCTCGACGTGCGCGGTGTCAGCCCTGCCTCCTCGTCGCCCTCCGGCTACGAGGGCGTGGCCACGCTCATGGCCGGTGCGCCCGCGGGTTCCTCCCACGGCGCGGCCGGGGCCTACGCCTCGACGTCCCAGCCCGGGTACGCCCCCGCACCGGCTCCGACGGGGTACGCGCCCTACCCGCCCGCCCCGCTGGGCGGCCAGGGTCCAGCGGCCCCGGCGGCTCCAGGAGGCACGGCGTCGTTCGCCCCGTCGGCACCGTCGGGTCCGGCGTCGGCCGCACCCGTCCCGGACCCCTGGGCCTTCCCGTCCTCCGCGGCGCCCGCGGGCGACGGACTGATCACGGGCGTCCCGGGCGTCGGGAGCGGGTCGACCCCGGCCGCGCCGCCGGTCCCCGCCGCGCCCGCGCCCGCCGCTCCGTCGGCCGCTCCGCCGGCGGCGACGTCCCCCGCCCCCGTGGTGACGCCCGCGGCCCCCGCACCCGCCGTCGCGCCCACGCCCGAGCCCGCCGAGGCGGAGTGGGACAGCACGCGCATGACGGCGCGGGACGTCCGCGCCATGGACCCCGCACCCGACGTCTCGGTCGTCATCGAGCTCGAGTCCGGAGAGCGTCGCGCCGTCGACCGCCCGACCCTGCTCGGCCGCAACCCGCAGGCGCCCGACGACGGGCCGTGGAACCTCGTCGCGGTCGACGACCCGACGCGGTCCGTCTCCAAGACCCACGCCGAGCTCCGCGTGGACCCGAGCGGCCTGTGGCTCACGGACCGCGGCTCCACCAACGGCACCGTCGTCTCGGTGCCGGGAGCCCCGCCGCGCGTCGCCGAGCCGGGGACCCGGGTGCGCGTCCCCGTCGGAGCGACGATCCACGTCGGGGACCGCCGCATCGTCGTCCACCCCGGTGCCGCATGACGACCGAGCTGCCGGCCGAGGTCCACCTCGCCTGGGGCGCGGCGTCGCACCGGGGCGCGCGCCGGCTCCTCAACGAGGACCGGTTCCTCGTCTCGCGCTCCGTCTTCTTCGTCGCCGACGGCATGGGCGGCCACGAGGCGGGCGAGGTCGCGAGCGCGACGGCCGTCGAGGCCCTCCGACCCCTCGCCGACCTCGACGTCGTCACGCCGGACGAGGTCCGCGAGCGGATCACGGTCGCGCAGGAGAACGTGCAGGCCATCGTCACCGAGCCCGGCCGGGGGGCGGGCACCACCGTGACCGGCGTGGTCGTCTCGGAGCAGGACGGGAACCCGTACTGGCTCGTCGTCAACGTCGGCGACTCGCGCACGTACCACCTCGCCGGCGGTCGTCTCGAGCAGGTGAGCGTCGACCACTCGGAGGTCCAGGAGATGGTCGACGCCGGGCTGCTGACGCCCGCGGAGGCCCTCACGCACCCGCGGCGGCACGTCGTCACCCGCGCGCTCGGCTCGCGCAACGCCCCGCAGGTGGACTTCTGGTACCTGCCGATCGAGCGGCACGACCGCGTCCTGGTCTGCTCGGACGGCCTGACGGGCGAGCTCACGGACGAGCGGATCACGGAGGTCCTGCTCTCCACGCCCGACCCGCAGGCGGCCGCCGAGCGCCTGGTCCACGAGGCCATCGCGGCCGGGGGCCGGGATAACATCACAGTCGTCGTCGTCGACGCGACGGGCGTGTCCGACGACACGAGCGGCGGGAGCACGACGCCGCGCGACCACGCCGCGGCACCGGGTCCGGTCGTCGACGAGGACACGCTGCCCAGGGATGTTCGTCTCCAGATCGGGGGTCTGACGTGACGCTGCGCTACGTCACGGGAACCGCACGCGCCGTCGTGCGAGGCGGCACGGTCGTCGTGCTGCCGGGTCCGGTGGAGGCCTCGCTCGTCGAGCAGGTCTGGGACCAGCTCGGCACCGACGCAGGGGTCGTCGAGGTGCTCCAGGTCCTCACCGGCGCCTTCGGCTCGAGCCTGCGGACCGTGCCGCCGTTCGTGGTGGCGGTGGTCGCGGACCGTCGCGTCCACGTCGCCGCGCGCGGCCGGGTGACCGTGACCCTCGAGCTCGACGGCGGCGAGCGCGTGCGGGTCGAGGGTGAGGGCGTCACGACCTGGTCCGAGCGCGTCCTGGACGACGTCGTCGAGCTGCTCGTGCGCTCCGACACCGGTGTCGTCGGCACCCTCGACGAGGCGCCCGCCGGGGAGCCCCTGCTCGGGGACGCGGCCACGCTGCCGCTCGTCTCCGGCGTGGTCCTCGCGGGCGCCGTCGCGTGGCCGCTCGTCGAACGCCCCGCCCGGTCGGCTGCCGCGGACCTCGTGGACGACGACGCGCCCGTCGCCGAGCCCGCGCCGACCGACCGGCCCTCCTGGGGCTCGGTCGCCGAGCCGACAGCGGTGGAGCCCGAGTCCGTCCCCGTGCCGGCCGCGCCGCCGCTCGGCGCGACGCTCCGCCTCCCCGAGGAGACCATCGCGCCCGAGCCGGAGTCCGACGTCCCGACCCCGCCGGTGCTCGCGGACGAGCCCGCGGCAGCGGTCGAGGCGTCCGAGGCCGCCGCGGCTCCGGAGGAGGACGACGACTACTCGCACCTGTGGGGGTCGACCATCCTGCGGACCGTCGAGGATGCCGCGGTGCGCACCGAGGACGACGAGGAGCACGACGAGCCGGCACCCCCGGACGCCGTGACCCCGCCCGTCCCGCCGGCCCCGGTCGCGGAGGAACCGCCCGTGCCGTCGCCGGTCCCGTCCGGCGACGGGCTCATCGCCGGCGTCCCGCGGGAGTGGACGGGCGCGACGCCCGCCGCGGCGCACCGCGCCGCGACGGTCCTCGACCCCGACGGCGAGCCCGCCGAGGCCGAGGGAGAGCCCGGGCTCGACCACGACGGCCACACCGTGCACTCGTCCGCCATCGCGGACCTGCGCGCGGCCGCGCAGGACGCGGGCGGGGCCGCTCCGGTGCCGCCGCCGCCGTCGTTCAGCGCGCCGCCCGGCCCGGGACAGCAGCAGATCCTCGCGCGGACGTGCGCGCAGGGGCACGCGAACCCGCCGTCGCGGGACGCGTGCGCTCTCTGCGGCGGGCCCCTCGAGGGCGACGCCGCGCTGGCGGTCCGCCCGCCGCTCGGCCGCGTCGTGGTGTCGACCGGGCAGACGGTCGAGCTCGACCGTCCCGTCGTCGTGGGCCGTCGGCCGCGCACGCCCCGGTCGCAGGCGGCGGAGCTGCCCCGCCTGGTGACGGTGCCCAGCCCGCAGCAGGACATCTCGCGCTCGCACCTCGAGATCACGCTCGAGGGGTGGCACGTCCTCGTGAGCGACATGGCGACGACCAACGGGACCACGCTGCTGCGCGCGGGCCAGCCGCCGCGACGCCTGCACCCGTCGGAGCCGGTCCTCGTCGTCGACGGCGACGTCGCCGACCTCGGCGACGGCGTGACCCTCGTCTTCGAGGGGATCCGGTGAGCACCAAGCGCGCGCCGTCCCCACCGCCGGAGATCAAGGGCTTCGAGTACGTCTCGCTGGTCGGCTCGGGCGGGTTCTCCGACGTCTTCCTGTACCAGCAGCAACGCCCCCGCCGGCGGGTCGCGGTCAAGGTCCTGCTGCACGAGTGGTCCAGCCACTCGCAGCGGGCGGCGTTCGACGCCGAGGCCGACCTCATGGCGACGCTCTCGACCCACCCGTCGATCGTCACGATGTACGAGGCGGACATCGCCGACGACGGGCGCCCGTACCTCGCCATGGAGTACTGCTCGCGCCCCAACCTCGGCGCGCGGTACCGCACCGAGCGGCTCTCGGTGGCCGAGGCGCTGCGCACGGCGGTCCAGATCGCGGGTGCCGTCGAGACGGCGCACCGCGCGGGCATCCTGCACCGCGACATCAAGCCGGCGAACATCCTGGTCACCGAGTACGGCCACCCGGCGCTCACGGACTTCGGCATCTCCTCGACGGTCGACGACGCCGCGCGCGCCGAGGGCATGTCGATCCCGTGGTCCCCGCCCGAGTCGTTCGCCGAGCCGCCCCGCAGCGGGATCGCGACCGACGTCTGGGCGCTCGCGGCGACGACGTACACGCTGCTCGCCGGCCGGACGCCGTTCGAGGTGCCCGGCGGCTCCAACTCGAGCGCCAACCTCATCTCCCGCATCGAGACCTCGCCGCTGCCCCCGACGGGCCGCACGGACGTCCCGGCCTCGCTCGAGCGCGTGCTCGCGACGGCGATGGCGAAGAACCCCGGGTCGCGCTACCCGACGGTCCTCGCGTTCGCGCGCGCCCTCCAGCAGGTGCAGAACGAGCTGTCGTACGCGGTCACCCCGATCGACCTGCTCGACGACTCGGGCCACGTGCAGGAGGAGGAGCCGGACGACGACGCCGGGACCCGCCTGCGGCAGGTCGTGTCGATCGACCCCTCGGGTCCGGGCGGGACGTCGTCGGGGCCCGTCGCCCCGAGCCGGCCGACCCAGCCCACGACGCCGCTGCGGCCGGGTCAGCCGGGCGCGCCGTGGCCCGGCCAGACCGTCGCGCCCGGACCCGCCGCCCCGCAGCAGCAGCCGGGACCGCGCGCCCCGCAGCAGCCCTACGCGCCCGCGGCCTGGAACCAGGGCGCGCCCGCGCACACCGCGGGCACCGCACCGACCTCCGTCGTCGGCGCGGGCGGGCACGCGCCCGTCGCCGAGCTCACGGACCCGTCCCGGATGTACCCCGGCGCCCGGCGCCCGGGGGCCTGGGGCCAGCCGCCCGTCGAGGACACCGTCCACCGGCCCACCGGGCCGGAGGACGGCGGACCGGCCGCCGCGCCCGCGGAGGAGCGGTCGGGCCGCCGCGCGCTGTGGGCGACGCTCGCCGGCGTCGTCGGGGTCGCGGTCGCGGTCGGCGGGTTCTTCCTGCTGCGGCCGGACGCCCCCGTGGACGACACGGACACCGGCGGGGGCGGCGAGGAGACGGCCGCCACGGACGACGACTTCCTGCCGTCGGACAACCTCGGCGACCTCGTCCCGCCCGTGAACGATCTCGTGGGCACCTACGACCCGGCGCGCGAGGTCGCCACGTTCACGTGGGCGTACGACTCGGACAAGGCGCAGGAGGGCGACATGTTCGCCTGGAAGAAGCTCGACCCGATCGAGGACTCGCCGTACAAGGACGCGTTCGACGAGACGACCGTCGAGCTGCGGGCCAAGCCGGGCGAGCAGGTCTGCATCGAGGTCATCGTGGACCGTGACGGCAAGTTCTCCGCGGCACCCCAGAAGGCCTGCGTGACGGGGGAGGCGGCGTGAGCGAGCTCGCGGTCGAGTTCTGCGGGGAGTGGTTCCGCCCGTCCGTGGACGGGGACCCGTTCGACATCGGGCGGGACGGCGACCTCGCGATCGAGGACAACCCGTACCTGCACCGCCGCTTCCTGCGCATCTCGCACGAGGGTGGCATCTGGTGGCTCGCCAACGTCGGGACGCTCATCTCGGCGACGGTGTGCGACTCGGGTGGCGGGGTGCAGTCCTGGCTCTCGCCGGGCAACCGCCTTCCGATCGTCTTCCCCACGACGTCGATCGTGTTCACGGCCGGGCCGACCACGTACGAGCTCACCGCGCAGCTGCACGGGGCGCCGTACCAGGAGATCCGCTCCGAGGACACGGAGTCGGGCGGCGCGACGACCATCGGCATGATCACCTTCACGACGAGCCAGAAGCAGCTCATCGTGGCGCTGGCCGAGCCGATGCTGCGACGCGACGGCACCGGCCTGTCGGAGATCCCGTCGTCGGCCGCGGCCGCTGCCCGCCTGGGCTGGGCGACGACGCGCTTCAACCGCAAGCTCGACAACGTGTGCGACAAGCTCGACCGGATCGGGGTCAAGGGCCTGCGCGGCGGGCCCGGAGCGCTGGCGACGAACCGCCGTGCGCGCCTCGTCGAGTACGCGGTGGCGTCGCGCCTCGTGACCTCGGCCGACCTGCCCCTGCTCGACCTCACCGACGACGGCTGACCCCCGCGGGTCCCGGCGGGCGCGCCCGACGCGCGCCCCGCCCGGTCGCGCCCTCCGCGCCGCCGGACCGTCGTGGCCTCCCACCTGCCCGTCCCTCTCCCCGGACCTGAACAGGAATCTCCGTGCGAATCAAGCTCACGCTGCACCGCCCTGACGCCAGCACGACCAACGTCGCCGTCACGGCGGACGCGACGGCCACGGTGCGCGACGTCGCTGAGGCGCTGTTCGCGGGCGACCCCACCCGGTCGGGCACCGCCGTCCCGGACCGGCTCACGCTCCAGGTCGGCACCGCGCCGTCGGGGTCCGGGCAGGGGCGCGTGCTCTCGCCGACGAGCGACCTCACCGAGGCGGGGCTGCGGTCCGGGTCGACGGTGTCGATCGTGCGCGTCTCCGAGCAGTTCGACGCGCCTGGGCAGGACCGCGGAGCGGCCGTCGCCGTCCTGCGCGTGCTCGAGGGGCCGGACGCGGGGCGCGAGTTCCCGCTGCCCGTGGGGACGAGCTACCTCGGCCGCGACCGCAACATGGACATCCGGCTGAGCGACCCGCAGATCTCCAAGCGGCACGCCCGCCTCACGGTCGGCGAGACGATCGAGATCACGGACACCAACTCGGCCAACGGGCTCGTCATGGGCGGCCAGCGCATGACGCGCTCGACGCTCACGTCGTCGGACACGGTGACGATCGGCAGCACGGTCGTGTCCGTCGTCGCGCTGCACCGCACGACGAGCCTCGCGCCGACGAGCCCGGTCGTCGAGTTCAACCGGTCCCCGCGCGTCGTCGCGCGCTTCCCCGAGCGCAAGCTCAAGGCGCCCAAGCCGCCGCAGCCGCCGGAGCCGCAGCGCTTCCCCTACCTGGCCATGGTCGCGCCGCTCCTCATGGGCGCGATCCTCTACTCCGTCACGCGCAACGTCCTGTCGATCGTCTTCGTCGGCCTGAGCCCGATCCTCATGCTCGGCAACTACCTCGACCAGAAGGTGCAGGCGGGGCGCAAGCTCAAGGCGCAGCGCGAGCAGTTCGAGGCGGGGGTCGTCGCGATGCGCGAGACGATCGACCGCACGCACGCCGTCGAGCGCGCGGTGCGCCTCTCGGAGGCTCCGTCCGTGGGCGACACGGTCGACGCGGTCCGGCGGCTCGGCGGGCTGATGTGGACGCACCGCCCGGAGCACGACGCGTTCCTGACGGTCCGCATCGGGCTCGGCGCCGCGCCGTCGCGCACCCAGCTCGAGCAGCCGGGCGAGAACAACACGCTGCCGGAGTACTGGAACGAGCTGGAGAAGCTGCACGCCCAGTGCGCGACGATCTCGGGCGTCCCGGTCGTCGCGCGCCTGCGCACGGACGGCGCGCTCGGCGTCGCCGGTGCGGGGTCCGCGGTCGACGCCGTCGCGCGCGGGATCCTCGTCCAGCTCGCGGGGCTGCACTCGCCGTCGGAGCTCGTGCTCGCGGCCATGACGTCGCAGCGCTCGCGCGCCGACTGGGAGTGGCTCGAGTGGCTGCCGCACACCGGGTCGCCGCACAGCCCGCTGGGTGGCGACCACCTGGCCGACAACCCGGGCGCCGCGCAGGCGCTGCTGTCGCAGCTCGAGGACCTGGTCGAGGCGCGCGGGGCAGACCTCGACACGCACGCCGAGCTGCGCGGGCCGATCGACCCCGAGGAGGGCGAGGACACGCCCAAGCCGGTGCTGCCGACCGTCGTCGTGCTCGTCGAGGACGACGCCCCGGTGGACCGCTCGCGCCTCACGCGCCTCGTGGAGCGCGGCGCGGACGCGGGCGTGCACGTCGTCTGGGTCGCCCCCTCGGTCGAGCAGCTCCCGGCCGCGTGCCGCACGTTCGTCCTCGTGGACACCGTCGACGCCGCGGCCGCGCCGGGTGCCACCGCGGGCGCCACGAGCGGCGAGGTCCGGGTCGGCCGCCTGTCGTTCCCCGTGGCGTGCGAGACGGTGGACCTCGCGACGGCCCACGAGGTGGCGCGCATCCTGGCCCCGGTGGTCGACGTCGGCGCGCCCGTCGACGACGACTCCGACCTCCCGCGCTCGGTCTCGTACCTCACGCTCGCGGGTACCGCGCTGGCCGAGGACCCGGGCCGCCTCATCGACGCGTGGCGCGAGAACGGCTCCCTGACGCCGCGCGACGGCTCGCCGCCCGTGCGGCGCAAGGCGCCGACGAACCTGCGCGGCCTCGTCGGGCACTCGGGGACGGAGCCCCTCTACCTCGACCTGCGCACGCAGGGCCCGCACGCGCTCGTGGGCGGGACGACCGGTGCGGGCAAGTCGGAGTTCCTCCAGTCCTGGGTGCTCGGCATGGCCGCCGCCCACAGCCCGGACCGCGTGACGTTCCTCTTCGTCGACTACAAGGGCGGCGCCGCGTTCGCGGACTGCGTGCACCTCCCGCACACCGTCGGCCTCGTCACCGACCTGTCGCCGCACCTGGTGCGCCGCGCCCTCACGTCGCTGCGCGCCGAGCTGCGCTACCGCGAGCACCTGCTCAACCGGAAGAAGGCCAAGGACCTCGCCTCGCTGGAGCGGACCGGCGACCCCGACGCGCCGCCGAGCCTGCTCATCGTGGTCGACGAGTTCGCGGCCCTCGTCAACGAGGTCCCGGAGTTCGTCGACGGCGTCGTGGACGTCGCCCAGCGTGGTCGCTCGCTCGGCCTGCACCTCATCCTCGCGACGCAGCGTCCGGCCGGCGTCATCAAGGACAACCTGCGCGCGAACACGAACCTGCGCGTCGCGCTGCGCATGGCCGACGAGGACGACTCGACGGACATCCTCGGCATCCCGATGGCCGCGCACTTCGACCCGTCGATCCCGGGCCGCGGCGCCGTGAAGACCGGCCCCGGGCGCATCACGCCGTTCCAGACCGGCTACGCGGGCGGATGGACGACCTCGCGCCCCGAGCGGCCCCGCATCGACGTCCAGGAGATGGCGTTCGGCTCCGACATCCGCTGGGAGCTGCCCGAGCCCGAGGTCGAGGAGGTCACCGACCCGGGTCCCAACGACATCGCCCGGGTGGTCGCGACGATCTCGCGGGCCGCGACGGAGGCCGCGGTCCCGATGCCGCGCAAGCCCTGGCTGGCCGAGCTCGCCCCGACCTACGACCTCGCGCGCCTGCCCAACCCGCGCACCGACACGATGCTCCTCCTCGGCGTGGAGGACGACCCGACGACCCAGGCGCAGCCCACGGTCTTCTACGAGCCCGACCGCGACGGCAACATGGCGATCTACGGCACGGGCGGCTCGGGCAAGAGCGCGACCCTGCGGACGATCGCCGTCTCCGCGGCGATCACGGCGCGCGGCGGCCCCGTCCAGGTCTACGCGGTCGACGCGGGCGCGAGCGGCCTGCGCATGCTCGAGGACCTGCCCCACGTCGGCGCGGTCATCGCGGGCGACGACGAGGAGCGCGTCCAGCGCGTGCTGCGCACGCTGCGCGACCTCGTCGACGAGCGCTCGGCCCGGTACGCCTCGGTCCGTGCGGGCAGCCTCGACGAGTACCGGCGCCTCGCGAACGCCCCCGACGAGCCGCGCATCCTGCTGCTGGTCGACGGGATCGGCGCGTTCCGCGAGTCCTACGAGTTCCGGCCCGCGCACGCGTTCCCCGTGTGGGGCGCGTTCACGGCGATCGCGACCGACGGCCGCCAGGTCGGCGTGCACGTCGTCGTCGCGGGCGACCGCGCGGCGTCGGTCCCGACGTCGCTGGGGTCGACGATCCAGAAGCGGCTCGTGCTGCGCCTGGCGAGCGAGGACGACTACCTGACGCTCGGCGTCCCCAAGGACGTCCTGTCGCTCACGTCCCCGCCCGGCCGCGGTGTGCTCGACGAGAACGAGGTCCAGATCGCGGTCCTGGGCGGCGACCCGAACGTGGCGCTGCAGGCGCGCGAGCTGGGCAAGCTGCGCGACGCGATGACGCGCCTCGGCATCCAGCAGGCGCCGGGCGTCGAGCGGCTGCCCGACAGCTTCGCGCTGGACACGCTGCCCGAGGTCACGGGGGGCCGTCCGACCATCGGTCTCGACGACCTCGACATCGCCCCGGTGGCGCTGCCCGCCCGGGGGACGTTCATGCTCTCGGGCCCGCCCGGGGGCGGTCGCACGACGGCGCTCGTCACCATCGCCCAGGCGGTGCGCCGGGCGCGCGCGGGCCGGGTCGTGTACCTCTCGCCGCGTCGCACGAGCATCTCGGCGCTCGACGCGTGGGACACGGCGGCGACGTCGCCCGAGGAGGTCGTGACGCTCCTCGAGTCGCTCACGCAGGCGCTCGACGGCGGGTCGCTGCGGCCCGGTGCGCTCACCGTGCTCGTCGAGTCGGTGACGGAGTTCACGGGGACGCCGGCGGAGCAGCCGCTCGTCGCGTTCGTGCGGGCCGCCACGCGTGCCGAGCAGCTCGTCGTGGGCGAGGCCGAGTCGTCGACCTGGGGGCAGGCGTGGGCCATCGCGCAGCCGTTCAAGGCGGGTCGCAGCGGTCTGCTCCTCACGCCGGGCGACCTCGACGGCGACACGTTGCTCGGGACCGGTCTCGGCCGGATCCGGCGCGCGGACTTCCCGCCGGGACGAGGCTTCCTCGTCGTCTCCGGGAGGGCGCGCAAGCTGCACGTCGCGCTCCCGCGGTAGCGACGTGACGCCCGTGGGGACCTCATGGGGACACCTCCCCATCGACGGGGCTCGCGGGCCGATGGTTGAGTAGGGCCATCGACAACGGGACGACGTCCACGCAGGGTGGGGGTCGAGACACAGAAGGAGAACACCATGGCTGGTGGCATGTGGGGCGCGAACGTCGAGGAGCTGCGTGGGCTCGGTCAGACGCTGCAGCAGAAGGCGGACGAGATCCGCACGACCATGCAGAACCTGAACTCGCAGATCCAGAGCGTGCCGTGGGAGGGCCCCGACGCCCAGCAGTTCAAGGGCAGCGACTGGCCGGCCGCGCAGACGCAGCTCAACAACGTCGCGCAGACGCTGACGGACGCGGGCCAGAAGGCCACGCAGAACGCGCAGCAGCAGGAGCAGGCTTCGAACAGCTGATCCGCTGAGCTCCACGCAGGGCGCGGGACCCGGGACGGGTCCCGCGCCCTCCGTGTGCCCGGGGTCGGACGTGGCGCGCTGACGGGCGGCCGGGCGGTCGGTGGTCCGACGGTCTGCGAGACTGCTGGCGCGCCCCGCGCCGCCGGCGCGCGACGAGAGCGACCGAGAGGACCTGACGCATGGCCGAGCTGCGCTACCCGAGCGACGACTTCCCCGCGCCCGTGGGGGTGCGGCTCGACGCGCCCGACCGCTGGGTCCCGCTGCCCCACGTCGCCCTGCCGCTCGCGCTCGGGCGCGAGGTCGAGGAGGGGGAGTTCAACCCGAACGTCATCGTCGTGGTCTCGCGCATCCGGGCCGAGCAGACGCTCGACGACGCGCACGCCGAGGTGCTGCGCAAGCTCAAGCCGCTGCCGCGGCTGCGTCAGCTCGACGGCGGCGACGTGGACGTGGACGGCCTGCCGGGGC
Source organism: Cellulosimicrobium sp. 22598 (assembly GCF_052044445.1). Classification (NCBI taxonomy): domain Bacteria; kingdom Bacillati; phylum Actinomycetota; class Actinomycetes; order Micrococcales; family Promicromonosporaceae; genus Cellulosimicrobium; species Cellulosimicrobium sp. 22598. Next base: position 173,135 of record NZ_JBQEMZ010000011.1, on the reverse strand, counting down.
GGTGGGTCGAGGCGTCCTTCAAGGGCGGCGGGGGAGCGGTGCTGGTGCAGTCGGTGCGGACGGTCGTCGTCCCGCGCGGGCCGGTGGCCGACCTCGTCCAGACGACGGGGACGTGCACGCTCCTCCAGCACCCGTGGGCCGCGGCGGAGATCCGCGCGATCCAGGAGAGCCTGCGCGTCGACCGCTGACCCGGCGTTACATTCGCCCGGATCACAAGACGAGGTATCCACCAGGCGAGACCGGTGAGACCCTGGTCATGGAGGAGAGGGCCCGAGTGAGGCGACCCTCACCCCAGTCGTACAATCGAGAGGTCTCCTGCGGCCGGTACCCACTCCGGTCGACGCGGAACGGCCCGTCGGCCGCGCGGGAGAGACCCCCGTCCTCGACCGGAAGGCGCACCGTCCTGTGAGCAGCATCCGTCCACTGCGCGTCGCGATCGTCGGCGCTGGTCCCGCCGGGATCTACGCCGCGGACATCCTGTCCAAGACCGACCTCGACGTGAGCATCGACCTGTTCGAGCGTCTGCCCGCGCCGTTCGGCCTCGTGCGCTACGGCGTCGCGCCGGACCACCCGCGCATCAAGCAGATCATCGTGGCGCTCCACAAGGTGCTGAGCCGCGGCGACATCCGCCTGCTCGCGAACGTGGACTACGGCGTCGACCTCAAGCTGGACGACCTGCGCCAGTACTACGACGCGGTGATCTTCTCCACGGGATCGATCCGCGACGCGGCCCTGCCGATCGAGGGCATCGACCTGCCGGGCTCGTACGGCGCGGCCGACTTCGTGTCCTGGTACGACGGCCACCCCGACGTCCCGCGCACGTGGCCGCTCGAGGCGCAGCAGGTCGCGGTCCTCGGGGCCGGCAACGTCGCGCTCGACGTCGCGCGCGTGCTCGCCAAGCACGCGGACGACCTGCTGCCGACCGAGGTCCCGCAGAACGTCTACGAGATCCTCAAGGCCTCGCCGGTCACGGACGTGCACGTCTTCGCCCGCCGCGGGCCGGCGCAGGCCAAGTTCTCGCCGCTCGAGCTGCGGGAGCTGGGCCACGTCCCCGACGTCGACGTCATCGTGTACCCGGAGGACTTCGAGTTCGACGAGGGGTCGATGGCGGCCATCAGCTCGTCCAACCAGACCAAGCAGGTCGTCAAGACCCTCACGGACTGGACGCTCAAGGACCCGAGCGAGAACACGGCGTCGCGCCGCCTGCACCTGCACTTCCTCCACGCGCCGGCGGCGGTCCTCGGCGACGGCAAGGTCGAGGCGCTGCGCACCGAGCGCACGCGGCTCAACGGCGACGGCACCGTCTCCGGCACGGGCGAGTTCCACGAGTGGCCCGTGCAGGCCGTGTACCGCGCGGTCGGCTACTTCGGGTCGCCGCTGCCGGAGATCCCGTTCGACGAGCTCAAGGGTGTCATCCCGAACCGCGAGGGCCGGGTCATCGACATCGACGGCGAGCACATCCCCGGCGTGTACGCGACGGGCTGGATCAAGCGCGGCCCCGTCGGCCTCATCGGCCACACCAAGTCGGACGCGTCCGAGACGATCCGCCACCTCGTCGAGGACGTCACCGGTGCGGGCGACGGCGGCGACGTCGCGGCCGCGGACCTCGCGGCGGGGCGCGTCGCCCCGCTCGGGGACCCCGAGGCCGTCGTGGAGTTCCTCCGCGAGCGCGGCGTCGACCACATCGAGTGGTCCGGCTGGGAGCTGCTCGACGCGTACGAGCGCTCCCTCGGCGAGCCGCACGGGCGCGAGCGCATCAAGGTCGTGCCGCGCGAGGACATGATCCGCGTGGCGCGCGGCGAGACGCAGGTCGGCTGACCCGACGGTCGCGCCCGAGCACCTGAGCACGACGGCGCCCCACCCGCTCCGGGTGGGGCGCCGTCGTCGTCGTGCCCGGGAACGGGACGGTCGCCTCGGGCGTTCATCAGGTGGGCGTCGACGGGGTCGGCGCCCGTCGGGTGCCCGGCGGACCACGCGGGTGCCCGAGGCGCGGAAGGGAGCACAGCGTGGGGCGTCAGCACTTCAACGGTCTCAAGACGGCCGGCCTGTTCGGCGTCATGTGGGCCATCGTCCTCGGCCTCTGGGCGCTGTTCGGCGCCAGGGCGAACCTGCTGTGGCTGTTCGTCGGCATCGGGCTCGTGACGACGTTCTACGGGTACTGGAACTCCGACAAGATCGCGATCCGCGCGATGCACGCGCGCCCCGTGAGCGAGCTCGAGCAGCCCGCGATGTACCGGATCGTGCGCGAGCTCTCGACGGAGGCGCGCCAGCCGATGCCCCGCCTCTACGTCTCGCCGACGCAGGCGCCCAACGCGTTCGCGACGGGCCGCAACCCCAGGAACGCGGCCGTGTGCTGCACGGAGGGCATCCTGCGCCTCCTCGACGAGCGCGAGCTGCGCGGGGTGCTCGGGCACGAGCTCATGCACGTGTACAACCGCGACATCCTCACGTCGTCGGTCGCGGGCGCGCTGGCAGGCGTGATCACGTCGCTCGCGCAGTTCCTGCTGATCTTCGGCGGTGACCGCGACCGCGGCGGCAACCCGCTCGCGGCGATCGCGATGGTCGTCCTCGCGCCCGTCGCGGCGATGCTGATCCAGCTCGCCATCTCGCGCACGCGCGAGTACGACGCCGACGAGGACGGCGCGAAGCTCACGGGCGACCCGCTCGCCCTCGCGTCCGCGCTGCGCAAGCTCGACGCGGGCACGCAGCGGGCCCCGCTCCCGCAGAACCGCGACCTCGTGGACGTCTCGCACCTCATGATCGCGAACCCGTTCCGTGGTGCGGGCGTCGCCAAGATGTTCGCGACACACCCCCCGATGGCGGAGCGCATCAAGCGGCTCGAGACGATGGCCGGGCACGGCCCGGGCTACGGCGGCATCACCTACCACTGACGGGCGCGGGGCGGCGTGCCGGGCGGGGCCACGGGCGCGGCAGACGCGCAGCGCCGACGCGCGGGGCAGGTGGCACGATGACCCCGTGCCCCGTCGCCGAACGCATCTCGCGCGCGACCTCGCCCTCGTGCTCCTCGCCGTCGGCGGGCCCACGCTCGTGCTGCGCCAACGGCACGGCCACGGGTGGATCGTCGACGACGTGGTCACCGCCGTGACGGTCTCGGGTCTCGCGTGCCTGTCCGCCGCGGTCGGTCTCGCGCTGACGCGGCGCGCGCCCGGCCCGGTCGCGCGCGAGACGGCGCTCTACGTCGTCGTGGGCGTCTTCACCGCCGCCGGGGCGGCCGTCGGCACGTGGCGCGTCCTCGACGACCAGGCGCTCGCCCAGGGCTGGGTCGGCCTGCTCGCCGCGTACGTCGCGGTCGCCCTCCACGTCGGGCTGGCGGTCACGGCGCGGAGGCGCCGCCCGGCGCGCTGACCCCCAGCGCGTCGAGGAGGACGGCGGCGACGCCGTCGTCGTCGTTCGCGGCGGTGCGGTCGGTCGCCGCGGCCAGGACGTCGGGGTGCGCGTTCGCGACGGCGAACGAGCGGCCCGCCCAGCGCAGCATGGGCAGGTCGTTGGGCATGTCCCCGAACGCCCAGACGTCGCGGGCGTCGACGCCGAGCCGGTCGCACCAGCGCGCGAGCGCGGCGTCCTTCGTCACGGCCGGGGCGAGCAGCTCGGCGAGGCCCGCCGCCCCGGAGTAGGCGAGGTGCGCCCGGTCGCCGATCGCGTCGCGCACGCGCGCGAAGAAGGTCTCCTGCGCCGTCGTCTGCCCGTCCGCGACGACGACGGGCTGCGTCGCGGGGGCGTCGTCGACCGGCGCGCCGGGGTCCCGCGCGAGGATCTTGCCGACGGGCTGCCGGGGGCCGGTGCCGGGGGTGGCGCCGGGGGCGGCGAGCGTCGACTCGACCGCGGCGACGACGTCCGCGTCGTCGTCCGGGGTGGAGCGGAAGCCCGGGTCGAACGTCGGCCCGTCGACTCTCTCGAACGCGAGCGCGACGCCCGGCACGGCGGCGCGCAGGTCGGCGACGAGCGCGGCCGCCTCGTCCGGGGCGAAGCCGCACACGTCGAGCGGGCTCGCGGTGGCCAGGTCCCACACCGCCGCGCCGCCGAGGCAGATGACGTGCCCGTGCCCGCCGACGACGTCGGCGAGCTGGTCGAGCCAGCGCGGTGGGCGCGCCGTGACGAACACCACCTCCACCCCGGCGTCCTCGGCGGCGCGCAGCGCGGCGCGCGTGCGCTCCGAGACGGTCCCGTCGGACCGCAGGAGCGTGCCGTCGAGGTCCGTCGCGACGACGCGCGGGAGCGCGCTCGACGACGCGGCAGGGCGACCCGGTGCGACCGGGCGCGCGCCGCCGTCGGGCAGGGTCACGGCGAGCGCTACCGGTAGTTGGTGAACTGCAGCGCGACGTCGAGGTCGGCGCTCTTGAGCAGCGCGATGACGGCCTGCAGGTCGTCGCGCGACTTGCTCGTCACGCGGACCTCGTCGCCCGTGATCTGGGTCTTGACGGCCTTGGGCGCCTCGTCGCGGATGATCTTGGTGATCTTCTTCGCGTTCTCGCTCGACAGGCCCTCCTTGAGGGTCGCCGCGAGGCGGTACTCCTTGCCCGACGCCTTGGGCTCCTTGTCGCCCGTGTCGAGGGACTTGAGGGAGATGCCGCGCTTGATGAGCTTGGTCTCGAAGACGTCGAGGATGGCGAGCACGCGCTCGGCCGAGTTGGCGGTCATCACGATGCTCTCGCCGCTCCACGCGATCGACGCGCCGACGTTGCGGAAGTCGTAGCGCTGCGCGACCTCCTTGGCCGCCTGGTTCAGCGCGTTGTCGACCTCCTGGCGGTCGACCTTGCTCACGATGTCGAACGACGAGTCGGCCATGGGTGGTCCTCTCTCGGGCCGGAACGGGTGCTGGGTCCCACCGTAGTCGAGCGGGCTCAGGCTCGGGTCGCGAGACGCGTCGCGCGCGCCGCCCGCAGCCCGTCGACGGAGAGCACGACGAGCGCGGCCCACACGAGCCCGAAGCCGGCCCACCGGGTCGGCGACATGGGCTCGTGGAACACGAGGAGGCCGACGAGGAACTGCAGCGCCGGGCCGAGGTACTGCAGGAGCCCGACGACGCTCAGCGGGAGCCGTCGCGCGGCGGCGCTGAAGAGGAGCAGCGGCAGGGCCGTGACGATCCCGGCGGACGCCAGCAGGAGCGCGTGGCCGGTCCCCTCGGCGCCGAACGTGCCGGCGCCCGTCGTGCCGAGCCAGACCAGGTACGCCAGGGCGACGGGGGTGAGCACGGCCGTCTCCACGGCGAGGCCCGGCAGCGCCTCGACCGTCCGGCCCACGCGGTTCTTCACGAGGCCGTAGAGGCCGAACGAGGCCGCGAGCGCGAGCGCGATCCACGGCAGCCCTCCCGAGCCGGTGCTGATGACGACCACGGCGGCGACGCCGATGCCGACGGCCGCCCACTGCGCCGGGCGCAGCCGCTCGCGCAGCACGGCGACGGCGAGCAGGACCGTGACGAGCGGGTTGATGAAGTACCCGAGCGCGGCGTCGAGCACGTGGCCGCTGAGCACGCCGTACACGTAGACGGTCCAGTTGGTCACGATGAGGACGGCGGCGACGGCGAGCACGCCGAGCGTGCGCGGGGTGCGCAGCGCGGTGACGAACCCGCCGAGCTGGCGCGTCGCGGCGAGGAGCACGAGGCAGAAGAGCAGGCTCCACACGACCCGGTGCGCGATGATCTCGAGCGGCGCCGCCGGCTCCAGGAGCGGGAAGTACAGGGGCATCGCGCCCCAGAGGAAGAACGCGCCGGCACCGAGCAGGAGGCCCCAGCGGTCGGTCGGGGCGGGGGCGCCGCGCGGGGGGCCCGACGGCGCGGCCGGAGCGGGCGCGGACGGTGCGGCGGTGGGGGCGGGGCCGGGGGTCCCGGTGCCGGGGAGGTGGTCCGGCGCGGGGGAGGGGTGGGTCACCGCACCACTCTACGGACGGGTGCCCACAGGCGGATTTCGCACCTGGTCCGGTCGGGCTGTATCGTTGGCACGCCCGCACGGCAGGGGCTGCACCTGGTGCAGCCGCTCTCGGCGAGCGACAACTCCACACGGCAGGTTGCCCGAGCGGCCAAAGGGATCTGACTGTAAATCAGACGGCTCAGCCTTCGGGGGTTCGAATCCCTCACCTGCCACCGGAACGGCGGGGCGTCACCTACGGGTGGCGCCCCGTCGTCGTCGTCCCGGACGGCGCGCGACGCCGGTGGAGAGCGAGGCCGGAGGGCCCAGGAACGGCGGAACGGCGCCGATTTCGTTCGACGCCGTGTTCCGTGTAGAGTTTTCCGCGCTGCCCCGATAGCTCAGTCGGCAGAGCATCTCCATGGTAAGGAGAAGGTCAAGGGTTCGATTCCCTTTCGGGGCTCTGTGGTGACGCGGGGCCGTCTTGCTGGAATACTGCGAGACGGCCTCGCGTTCAGTCACGCGGCGGGGTAGCTCAGATGGTTAGAGCGCACGACTCATAATCGTGAGGTCGCGGGTTCGATCCCCGCCTCCGCTACCACTTTCGACAACCTCGCACGGCGGCCGGCGTCGTGCGACCTGCACAGCACATGCGCCCTCCGGAGGCGCGAGAGGTGGCTCACTACCGTGGCAAGCAAGAGCGCTGACGTTCGCCCCAAGATCACGCTGGCCTGCGTGGACTGCAAGGAGCGCAACTACATCACGAAGAAGAACCGTCGCAACGACCCGGACCGCCTGGAGCTCGCGAAGTTCTGCCCGCGCTGCGGCAAGCACACCGCGCACCGCGAGACCCGCTGAGCCTCCGGCTCCGCGCCCGCGCACCGCAGTGAGCGTCAACCTGGCCTACGTCGGCCGCGAGTACCCCGCCAACGCGCCGTACTCGGTGGGACGCGAGAAGCTGCGCGAGTTCTCCGGCGCCGTCGGCGCCACCCACCCCGTGCACCACGACCTCGTGGCGGCGCGGGGTGCTGGCTATCCGGACCTCGTCGCACCTCCGACCTTCGCGGTCGTCGTCGCCCAGCGGGCGGAGGGGCAGCTCATCGAGGACCCGGAGGCGGGCATCGACTTCTCGCGCGTCGTCCACGCGGACGAGCGCTTCACGCACCACCGGCCGATCGTCGCGGGCGACGAGCTCGTGACCGTGCTGCACGTGGACTCGATCGTCGAGCGAGCCGGCCTCGCCATGGTCACCACGCGCTGCGAGATCGCCGCGCTCCTGCCCGACGGTGGGACCGAGCCGGTCTCGACCGTCACCTCCACCCTCGCCGTCCGCGGGGAGGGCGCATGAGCACCGACGTCACTCGCCCCGTCCTCGCCGACCTCTCCGTCGGCGACGTGATCGGGACGCGCACGGTCGAGGTCGACCGCGCGCGCCTCGTCCGCTACGCCGGCGCGAGCGGCGACTTCAACCCGATCCACTGGAACGACGCCTTCGCGACGGAGGTCGGTCTGCCGGGCGTCATCGCGCACGGCATGTTCACCATGGGCGCCGCCGTCGCGCTGGTCGAGGACTGGGCCGGTGACCCGGGCGCCGTCGTCGACTACCAGACGCGCTTCACGCGCCCCGTGGCCGTGCCGAACCCCGGCGTCGCGACGCTGGAGGTCACCGGCACCGTCGGCGCCGTGGACGCCGACGCCGGCACCGTCCGCGTCGACCTCACGGTCACGTTCGAGGGTGCGCGCGTCCTCGGCAAGACGCAGGCCGTCGTCCGCCTCTGACCCGAGGTCGCCTCGGGCGGCCCCGCGCTCCCGACGCCACGAGGGCGCCGCACCCGGCCGGGTGCGGCGCCCTCGTCGTCCCGCTCGGACTCAGCAGGTCTCCCAGCAGTCGGGGCCGCCGCTCTCCCGGGGCGGCCCGGCGACCTCCCCCTCGTCGAGGTACGTGGTGTGCTCCACGACGTGCTGCAGCGCGGCACCCTCGTCGCTCGTCCCCGCGGTCGGGTCGTCGGCGGTGGGCTCGGAGCCGGACGTGCCGAGGTCGACGTCGAAGGTGAGCTCGAGGAAGCGGTGCTCGGTGGTGTCGTAGACGAGGCGCACGATCCGGTTGCTCTGGTCCTCGCCCACCCACTCGAGACCCTCGCCGGTGCGACCCTGCGTGTCCTGGACGGCACCCAACGGGGTGCTGCCCGTCAGCCCGTTCAGGGTGGCCCAGAGCCCGTCGCGCACGGCGGGCGAGGTCGGCCCGCTCGTGAGGAGGTTCCACGTCTTCTGGGCGAGCGCGTCCTCGTTCACCGACCCGAGCTCCGCCCGGATGCTGTCACGCAGGAGCGCGTCGAGCTCCGCGGGGTCCGTCGGGAGCGTGGCGAGCGCGTCCCAGCTGAGCCGGACGAGCTCCCCGTCGACGACGAGCGACCCGAACGTCGAGCCGGGCCAGGGCTCCAGGGCCTCGTCGCCTTCGAACGCTCGGTACGAGTCGCCCTCCGGGTCGCGGGCGGTCCAGTACGTGATGCCCTGCGAGCTCTCCTCGGTCCGCCCGTCGCTGGTCGTCTCCGTGCTGGTCGTCAGAGTCCGGACCCGCCAGTACGGCCCGTCGGAGGGGCCGTTGCCTTGCGGCCTCCCGTCGGGACCCAGGGCCGCGGCGTCGCCGCCGCTCGCCGGGGCGAGCTGCGAGGGATGGGTGGGACTGGGCTCCGCCCAGTAGCTCGCCGCGCCCACCCCGCCGGCGACGACCGCGAGCGCGCACAGGCCCGAGACCAGGGTGCGGCGCCACCGTCGGGTGCGACGGGCCGTCGGGAGCACGCGGTCGGTGTCGACGTCGATGCGGGGGGCGAGCGTGTCGACCCGCGCACGGAGCGCGTGGACGAACGTCTCGTCGTCGGTCGGAAGGGTGCCGGTCATGGCTGCCTCCTGTCGGTCTGGTCGCTGGTCGGGTGGTGCGGCAGGCGGGCGGTGCGCAGCGCGCCGCCCCGCGCGTCGGCGGGATCGGCGGCGCCGAGGACCGAGCGGAGCTGGGCGAGCCCGCGCGACGCCGTGGACTTGACGGTGCCGACGGAGACGCCGAGGTCGTCCGCGACCTCTCTCTCGCTCAGCCCGACGAGGTGGCGCAGCACGACGATCCGGCGCTGGCGGGCCGTGAGCGTCGCGAGCGCGCGGACGAGGACGTCCCGCTCGGCGTGCTGGTCGGCCCGGGCGTCGCTCGCGGTCTCGGGGAGGTCGGGCGGGGCGACGAGCACCTCGCGGCGTCGGCGGCGCCACGTGTCGACCCGCAGGTTCGCGAGCGTGCGGCGGGCATAGGCGTACGGGTCGCGCTCGCGCGCCGTGCGCCAGTGCAGGTACGTCCGGGTGAGTGCCTGCTGCACGAGCTCGTCGGCCAGGTGCACGTCGCCGCACAGCAGCCACGCGGTGCGCGCGAGCCGCGGCGCGGCGCTCGCCATGAAGTCGCTGAACTCCTGCTCGTGCGAGGTGACGGCGCGCACGACGGGGAGGACGGCGTCCGGGGGTGGGCTCTCGTCGGGCTCGTCGTCGGCCGAGAGGGCGATCGCGTTCACGGTCATGACTGTCACACGCGTGACCGCTCCGGAAGGTTGAGTCTCGTGGTGAGACCGGAGCGGAGATTCGACATCGTTCGCCACGGCCCGCCCCCTTTCGCCATGGGAACGCTCCCACTACCGTGGGTCGCGCACCTCACGACGTCGAAGGAGACGCTCATGACCCAGCACGGCGGCCGCGCCGCACCCCACGAACCTCGCGATCTCGACCCCGCTCCCGCGCCCTCCCCGGGGCTGGACCGTCGCGCCGTCCTCGCGCTCGGCGGTGCGCTCGCGCTCGCCGGGCTCACGGCGACTCCGGCGGCGGCACGACCGGGCGCGACCCTGCCCGCGGCGGCGGGCGCCGTCGGGCAGACGGCCGGTGGCCCGGCGCGGAGCCGCGCGGCGTCGGTCCAGCGCGCCCACGGCTTCCTCGCCGCGGCGACCGACGCCTACCCCGAGGTCAACCCCGGCCCGCGGCTCGCGCAGTCCTACGCCGACCAGCTCGGCCTGTTCTCCACGGCGTTCGTCTACGACAACGCCCTCGCCGTCCTCGCGACGCTCACGGCGGGGCGCCGCTACCTCGACCGCGCCCGGGCGCTCGGCGACGGGCTCGTGTTCGCACTCGAGAACGACCCCGACCACGACGACGGCCGCCTGCGTCAGGCGTACAACGTCGGGCCGTACACGTTCTACGACGGCACGCCGCAGGAGCACGGCCTCGTGCTGCCCGACGGGACGGCGAACGTCGGGTGGCAGTTCGGCTTCCTCGGGACGGCGGTCGGGGACATGGCCTGGCCCGGCATCGCCCTGCTGCACCTGTACGCGGCGACGCGCGACGTGCGCTACCGGGACGCCGCGCTGCGGATCGGCGAGTGGATCGTCGCGCACACGTGGTCCCGGGCGCCCCTCGGCGGCTTCTCGTTCGGCGTCGACGGCGCGAACGTCCCGATCCCCAACGGCTCGACCGAGCACAACATCGACTGCGTCGCGTTCTTCCGCCAGCTCGGCTCCGTGACGCGCGACCGGCGCTGGGACCGGGCCGCCGAGCACGCCCGTGCGTTCGTCGACCGCATGTGGGAGCCCGACGGCGGCTACCTGTACACCGGCACGAACGACGGCACCGAGATCAACCGGGACCCGCTCCCGCTCGACCCGCAGACGTGGGGCTGGCTCGCGCTGCGCGAGCGCCGCTACGCCCGCGCGCTCGACTGGGCGGACGACGCGCTGGCCGCACGGGACGTCGCGGGCGAGGGCGTGTCGCAGCTCCCCGCCGGGACGGTCGTCGAGGGCGTGACGTTCTCGAGCGCCAGCCTCACGTCGACCGCGTCGTACAACGGGCTGCCGGTGCACCAGCAGGGGGTGTGGCTGGAGGGTACGGCGCAGCTCGCGTCGGCGCTCGCGGACCGCGGGGCGCGCGGGCGGGGGAACCGCGACGACCGGCGGCGGGGACGCCGCGGCTGCGAGCGGGACGACGACCGGGTCCGGGCCGAGGGTCTGCTGCGCGAGGCGCAGGGCGTGCAGGAGGGCGTCGGCGCCGGTCAGACCATGGGCGGCGCGGCGCTGCCGGACCGCGGCGGCGTCGTCGCCGCGTCGAGCCTGCTCGACTCGGGCTTCGGGTTCGGGTACTTCCAGGTGCAGCACGTCGGGGCGACGTCCTGGTACGTCATGGCGGCCGCGCGGGCGAACCCGCTGCAGCCCGGTCGCCTCGGCTGACCCGCCGGTGTCAGGTGGTGGGGGCGGGGCCCGTCGTCGTCCCCACCACGAGCTCGACGTCGAGCTCGACCGTCGTCGGGCTCTCGCCCGCGAGCTGGCGGATGACGGCGAGACCGAGCTCGGAGCCCTTGCGGGCGAGCGGCTGGTGGACGCTCGTGAGGACGTCCGGGGCGAGCCAGGGCAGGTCGAGCCCGTCGAACCCGGCCACGGAGACGTCGTCGGGCACCCGCAGGCCGAGCTCGCGCGCGGCGAGCAGGGCGCCCGCAGCGAGCAGGTCGGAGTGGGCGATGACCGCCGTGGGTCGGGTGGCGGGGTCGGCCGGCTCGGTCGACCCGTCCGCGCCCGGGCGTCCCAGGAGGGCCAGCGTCGCGGAGCGGCCGTGCTCGACGAGCGACGCCTCGGTCTCCCAGCTCGCGACGGGCTCGACGACGTCCCGCACGCCCGCGAGCCGGTTCGCCGTCGGCGTGCGGTCCACCTGGGCGAGTCGCCGCGCGTCGATCGGCCCGCTGCGGTCGGAGTTGTCGAGGGGGAGCGAGACCTCCGCGATGCGGGCGTGGCCCAGGTCGACGAGGTGCCGTACGGCGTCGGCCGTCCCGACCCGGTCGCGGATCGCGACGAGCGGTGCGCCCTCGACCGCGCGTCCCTCCCCGATGACGACGGGCACGCCGCGCCGCTGGAGCGCGGCGAGCGTCGCGTCGTCCGACCCCACGCCCCACACGAGGACGGCGACGTCCATGGCCGCGCTCTCGACGAGGGGGTCGACGGCGCGGGCCGGGTCGTCCGACGGGATGCCGGGGATGAGGAGGACGCCGAGGCCGTTCTCGCCGAGGGTCGAGACGAGGCCGTCGAGCACCTGGACGGCGACGGGGTCCCGGAACGCACGGCGGAGCTGGTCGCCGACGACGACGCCCACGACGCCGGACCGCCCCGACCGGAGCTGACGGCCGAGCGGGTTGGGCCCCGTGTACCCGAGCTCCTTCGCCGCGTCGAGCACCCGGGCCCGGGTCTCGGGGGTGATCGGTCCCGCGCCGGAGAAGGCGAGCGACGCCGTCGAGACGGAGACGCCGGCGAGCTCGGCGACCTTCGCGAGCGTGGGGCGGTGGGCCGACGGCCCGGCTGCGGGCTCCCGGTTCCCGGGGGTGTCGCTCATCACGCTCCCTGCCTCCCGCGCGCGCGGGATTCTCGATTGACGCGCGGCCAGCGTACCCGCACACTGGTGACCATGCCTCGAATCGATTCGAAGCGCACCCTCGTCCGTCGGATCGAATCGATTCGAGGAGGTGCTGCGCAGTCACCGACCGACCTCCTGTCCGACCCCCGCGCCCTGTCCCGGGCGCGCTGGGTCCTGCTGGGCGTGTTCGCGCTCAACGGCGTCATGATGTCGAGCTGGCTCGCGCGCATCCCCTCGGTGCGCGACGCGCTCGGCCTCACCCCCGCCGACCTCGGCGTCGTGCTGCTCGCGGGTGCCGTCGGTGCGCTCGCCACGGTCACCGCCGCCGGCCCCTTCGTCACGCGCTTCGGCGGCCGCGTCGCGTTCGCCGTCTCCGCGGTCCTGTTCGGCGTCGCGTTCCTGCTGCTCGGCCTCGGCCCCGCGACGGGCTCCGTCCCGCTGCTCGCCGCGGGCATCTTCGTCAACGGCATGGCGTTCTCGCTCGGCAACGTCCCGATGAACGTCGAGAGCGCGGGCATCGAGCGGCGCGTCGGGCGCACCATCCTGCCCCAGTTCCACGCCGCGTTCTCCGTCGGCGCCGTCGTCGGCTCGCTCGTCGGCGCGGCCTGCGCCCACGCGCAGGTCCCCGTGCTCGTCCAGTTCGTCGCGACGGGCGCCGTCGCCATGGCCTGGCGCCTCGCCGCGATCCCCGCGACGGTCCACGACACGCTCCCGACGCGCGCCCCGGCGGACGCTCCCGCCCCGGTCGAGGCGCTCGGCGACGCCGTCGTCGACGTCGAGACGGCCGGGCTCCGCGCGCGCCTCGCCCGTCGTGGCGCACGGCTCGGGGCGGCGCTCTCGGCCTGGCGCGAGCCGCGCACGCTGCTCATCGGCCTCGTCATCCTCTCGGCCGCGCTGTCCGAGGGGTCGGCCAACGACTGGCTCTCGCTCGCCGTCGTCGACGGGTTCGCGCAGACCGAGGCCGTCGGGGCCGTCGTGTTCGGCACGTTCGTCGCGGCCATGACGGTCATGCGGCTCGCCGGGACCCGCCTCATCGATCGCTTCGGCCGCGTGACCGTGCTCCGCGCCTCCGGCGTCGCGTCGATCGCCGGGCTGCTCCTCTTCGGGTTCGCGCCGACGCTCCCGCTCGCCGGGGCCGGGGTCGTGCTCTGGGGCTTCGGTGCGGCGCTCGCGGTGCCCGTCGGCATCGCCGCCGCGTCCGACGAGCCGCTGCGCGCCGCCAGCCGCGTGTCCGTCGTGTCCGCGTTCGCGTCGATGGCGTCGCTCGCCGCACCGCCCCTGCTCGGGCTCGCCGCCGAGGCCATGGGCGCGCGCCACGCGCTCGTGCTCATCGTCGCCGCGATGGTCCTCAGCGTCCTTCTCGCGCGCCAGGTCACGCCCCTGCGCACCCCGGCCGCGCTCGCCGCCCGGGCAACGCGTCGCCCGGCGGGTGCGGACGACGGCGTGCCGTCCGGGGTGGAGGATGGACCCGAGACCGACGCACCGGTCGCCGTGGACGCCGTCGACCGCACGGTCGACGTCGACCGGGACGGCGCGACCGGCGCCGTCCCGGACGAGGCCGACGACGCGCACCGCCCCCGCCGGGCGCGCCGGCCCCGCGCGACGCCCCGCACCGGGGCGTCCGTCACCGTCCGCCGTGCCGCCGCCCGTCGCCCCCGAAACCGCCTGTCGCACCGTCGCGAGGAGACCTCCGCATGACCGCCGCCCGCACCGACCGTCGTGTCGTCGCGCTCGCCACCTGGGCCGTGTTCGCGGTCTTCTTCCTCAACGGCTTCAACTTCGCGACCTGGGCGTCCCGCCTGCCCGCGGTCCGGGACTCCCTCGGCTTCACCGAGGCCCAGATGGGCCTCCTGCTGCTCTTCATGGCCGTCGGCTCGCTGCTCGCGCTGCCGCTCTCCGGCATGGTCGTGCAGCGGCTCGGCGCGTCGAAGGCGGTCACGCTGTTCGCCGTGACCAACGTCGTCGGCCTCGTCACCGCCGTCACGGGCGTGGCCACGGGGGAGGACGTCGTCGTGCGGGTCGGGCTCTTCCTCGCCGGCATCGGCACGGGCGTGTGGGACGCGGCGATGAACCTCGAGGGCGCCGCCGTCGAGCAGCGGCTCGGCAAGGCGATCATGCCGCGCTTCCACGCCGGGTTCTCGTTCGGCACCATGGCGGGCGCGGGCGTCGGGGCCCTCATGGCCGCGCTGCACGTCCCGGTCCAGGCGCACCTCACGGCCGCCGTCGTGCTCAGCCTCCTCGGCGTCCTGTGGTGCGTGCGGTTCTTCCTCCCGGCCGGGCAGGTGGACCACGCCGTCGTCGACGCGTCGGAGGACGCCGCGGGCGCGGACCCCGCCGCCGCGGCCGGGAGCGGCGCACCCCTCACCGCGTCGGAGAACGCGCGCGGCGCGCTCAGCGCGTGGACCGAGCCGCGCACGCTCCTCATCGGGCTCGTCGTCCTCGCCGCCGCGCTCACCGAGGGCGCCGCGAACGACTGGGTCAGCCTCGCCGTCGTCGACGGCTTCGAGACGTCCGACGCGATGGGGGCGGTCGGCCTCGCCGTGTTCCTCACGGCCATGACCGGGATGCGCCTGCTCGGCACGGGGCTGCTCGACCGGTACGGCCGCGTCACCGTGCTGCGGCTCGGGGCGGCGCTCGCCCTCGTCGGGCTGCTGCTCTTCACGCTCTCGCCGAGCATCTGGCTCGCGCTGCTCGGCGTGGTCGCGTGGGGCATGGGCGCGGCGCTCGGCTTCCCCGTCGGGATGAGCGCCGCGTCCGACGACCCCGCGCGCGCCGCCGTGCGCGTGAGCGTCGTCGCGACCATCGGCTACTCCGCGTTCTTCATGGGCCCGCCCCTCATCGGGTTCCTCGCCGAGCACGTCGGCTACCGCGCCGCGCTCCTCGTCATCGCGGTGCCCGTGGTCGTCGGACTGCTGGTCGTCGGCGCCACGCGCCCCCTCCCGACCGCGGCCGGCTCCGCGGGCCAGCAGGCCGCCCAGCGCTCCGAGGAGACCCCCAACCGCTGACCCGCACCGACCGCAGGGCTTGCCGAGGTAGAGCCCTGGTCGGCCGAGGTAGAGCCCTGGTCGGCCGAGGTAGAGGCGTGGTTTGCCGAGGTAGAGCCGTGGTCGTGGCCGACGGCGGTCTGGTCGCCCTGCGGTGTCTCGCCCTGGTCTGGGCTTGCCTCGGGCGACTGCCCGCAGTGTCAGCTTCGCCCGCACGGTTCCCGCTGCTGCGTGCGGCCGGCGCACGAGAATGCCGCACGCGCCGGCGCCGACGCCGCTGCGCCGCGGACCCGAACCCGCAGGCGGCTGGGCACGCACGTGCCGCGGACCCGACCTGGCAGGCGGCTGGGCCCGCGCGTGCCGCGGTCCCGGCCCGCAGGCGGCAGAGGCCGTGTGCGCCGGGGACCGACCCTGCGAGGTCGACCGTGCGAACGGTGACGGGGCCGGCCGGGGCGGGGGCGAACTACGCTGGGGCGGTGACGTGCGAACCCCTCACCCCCGTCGACCGCGACCTGCCCGAGATCGTCCGGACCGCGCCGGGCCTGCGGCCCGACGCCGTCGGCGCGCCCTCGTTGGCGGAGCTGACGACACTGCGCGTGGGCGGTCCGGCGGACCGGTACGTCGAGGCGCACAGCGAGGCCGAGCTGCTGGAGACCGTGCGGGCCGCGGACGACGCCGGGGAGCCGCTCCTCGTGATCGGCGGCGGGTCGAACCTGCTCGTCGGCGACGAGGGGTTCGGCGGGGTCGTCGTGCGCGACCTGCGCCGCGGGATCACCGTGGACGCGGAGGACTCGTGCGGCGGCGCGAGCTTCCACGCCCCGGCCGGCCAGGACTGGGACGAGCTCGTCGCGCGTGCGGTCGCGGAGGAGTGGGTGGGCGTCGAGGCGCTGTCCGGCATCCCGGGCACCGTCGGCGCCGCGCCCGTCCAGAACATCGGCGCGTACGGTCAGGAGGTCTCGGGCGTGATCTCGACCGTGCGGGTGTGGGACCGTCGGCGGTCGCGCGTGCGCACGCTGGCCCTGGGCGAGCTCGCGTTCGGGTACCGCACGTCGCTGCTGAAGCGCAGCATGCACGCCGCGGTGAGCGGTGACGACGAGCCCGACGGCCCGTGGTACCCGTCCCCGCGCTACGTGGTCCTCGACGTCGGCTTCCAGTCCCGGCTCGGCTCGCTGTCCGCCCCGGTCGCGTACCCGGAGCTCGCCCGGACGCTCGGCGTGCAGGTCGGCGACCGGGCCCCGAGCGCCGACGTGCGCGACGCCGTCCTGGCACTGCGGGCGCGCAAGGGCATGCTGCTCGACGGCGTCGGCCCGGACGCCGCGCCCGCGTCGCCCGAGTCGCCCGACGGCGCCGTGCCCGGGGAGACGGGTCCGGACCACGACCGCTGGAGCGCCGGGTCGTTCTTCACGAACCCCGTCGTCCCGGCGGAGCAGGCCGACCTGCTCCCGGCGGAGGCGCCGCGCTACCCGGTGCGCTCGGCGACGCCGTCTCGCACGACGGGGCCGAGCCTCGGCGAGATCGACCCGACGCTCGTCAAGACGTCCGCGGCGTGGCTCATCGAGCACGCCGGGTTCACCAAGGGCTTCGGCGTCCACGGCCCGGCGAGCCTCGCGCGGCTGTCGACCCGGCACACCCTGGCGCTCACGAACCGGGGCGGCGCGAGCGCGGAGGACCTGGTCGAGCTCGCGCGCGCCGTCCGCGACGGCGTGCGCGAGGCGTTCGGCGTCGATCTGGTCCCGGAGCCCGTCCTCGTCGGCGTCTCCCTTTGACCGACCGGGGGTCAGTAGACGAGGACCGTGGTGCCCGGGTCGGCGTGCCAGGTGTCCCAGAGCCAGTTCATCGCCGAGTTCGCGACGCGCACGCACCCGTGCGACGCGGGCCACGGTGGGATCGAGCCCGAGCCGTGCACCGCGATGCCGCCGGTGAAGAACTTGGGGCGCCACATGTCGCCGAGCTCGAGGCTCGACGAGTGGTTGCCGTCGACCTGCCGGCCCACGTGGAACTCTCCGCGCGGCGTGCCCGCCCGGTAGGTCCGGCCCTTCGCCTCGTACGACTCGCCGTTGCCCGACGACGCGTTGACGACCGTGACGACCCGGCCGTCCTCGACGGCGAGCAGGAGCTGGCGGTCGAGGTCGATCTCGATGACCTTCCCCGACCCGCTGCGGGGCTGCGGCGTGACGCCCTGGTCGAGCGCGGCCTGCGTCGCGGGGCCCACGACGCCGTCGCGCGAGAGCCCGGCCGCCTTCTGCAGCGCCCACACGGCCTGCTGCGTGCCGCCGCCGAAGTCGCCGTCGGGCGCGCCGATGAAGTAGCCGAGGTCGGCGAGACGCTGCTGCAGGGCGACGACGCGCTCGCCGGTCGCGCCGCGCGCGAGCTCCTCCGGCTCGACGGGTGCGGGCGGCGGCTCGGGGGTGGGCTCCGGCGCGGGCGGAGGCGTGCTCGGCTCGGGCTCCGGGGTCTCGGTGGCGGGCGGCTCGGCCGTGGGCGTCTCCGTCGGCTCGGGCGTGGTCTCCGTCGGGCTCGGGCTCGCGGGTGCCGTCGTCGAGGGCCCGTCCGCGGTGGCCGACGGCGTCCGGCCGGGCTCGAGGTCGGGCAGCCCGGCCTGGCAGCCTGCGAGCGCCAGCGCCGCGACCAGCGTGGAGACGACGGCGAGCGACACCGCGCGGGTACCGCGCCGACGTCGGCCCGGTCCGCGCCCCGCTGCCGCGGGAGCGGCGCACGCCGCGTCCCCCGCCGTCGTGGGCGTCGCAGCGCCCGTCCGCGCGCTCGCGGAAGCTCCGTCCACCTGTTCCCCCTCACGTGTGCCGCGGCGTCCGCCGCGGGCACCATCATGCGCCCGGCGAGTGCCTCGGACGTCCGTGCCGGGCGCCTGTCGGCGGATCGTGACTCTGTCGTGACGCGGCGACGGGTCGGGGCGGGCCGGACGGGCTCGGCCGTCCGCCGACCGCCGGACCGTGACCGCGGGCGCTCGCCCGGTCGGCGCTCCGTCCAGCGCGGGTCGTCCAGCGCCGTCCGGTGCCGTTCGACGCCGTTCACCGTGGTTCAGCGTCCGGCGTCCCCCGGCCCGGGTGGCTCGTGGAGCAGCGCCCCGCGCACGACGTCGAGGATCGCGTCGTCGGACAGGCCCGCCTCGCGGCCGGCGCGTACGAGCTCGTGCGCGGCGTGGCGGGCGGCGACGTCGCTCGCGGAGACGCCGTCGGCCACGACGGTCCCGGCGCGACGCCGCGTCGTGACGACCCCGGCCGCCTCGAGCTCGCGGTACGCGCGCGCCACGGTCCCGGGCGCGAGCCCGAGGTCCGTGGCGAGCGCGCGGATCGTCGGCAGGCGGTCGCCGACGCGTAGGCGACCGGCGGCGACGTGCGCGACGACCTGCGACCGGATCTGCTCGTACGGCGCGATCCCCGAGCGCAGGTCGATCTCGACGCGCAGCTCAGCGGGCGGCACGACTTGCCCCTGCCATCACGGGTGCGCCCGCGCGGTCGTCGGCCCACGCGTCCGGGTCCGCGGCGGGCCGGACGGCGACCACGACGGCCGTCAGCGCCAGCCCGACCGCGACGACGACGAGCGCGACCGCCCCCGGGTAGCCCACCCGCGCCGCGGCGTTCGCACCGGTGCCGAGCATCCCCGCGGCCGTCAGCCCGAGCGCGAGCTGCGCGCCCCGCAGGACCCGGTGCGCGGACGCGCGGCGCAGGCCGACGTCCCACGTCTCCTCGACGTGCGCGACGGCGGGCCGACGCGCGACGAGCCGCAGGACGCCCTCGGCGCCCGCGACCAGCAGCACGGCCGCGAGCGCGAGCCACACGCCGTAGAACGTGCCGGGGTAGGGGCTCGCGGTCGAGGTCGTGTCGCCGAGGACGCGGGTCACCGACCGCCCGTCGTCGCCCGCCGTGAGCGCCCCGACGGCCGCGAGCAGCCCGACGAGCGCCCCGAGCGACCAGGTGAGGCGCCGCAGGCCGCGGGGCGCGACGTCGGCGACGGTCCGGGGGCGCAGCGTGGCCGCGCGGACGGCGGTCCGCTGGCGCGGCCAGGTGCGTTCCCCGACGGCGTGCGCGCCGAGGAACGTGAGCCCGACGACCGCGGGGGAGAGGCCCACGAGCACGCCCTCGGCGAGGCCCCCGACGGAGGTTGCGGCGGCCTGGGTGACGACCGCGCCGGCGAGGAGCGCGGCCGTCACCGCGGCGACGCTCACGGTCGTCGCGTGCCGCCGGGCGGCGCGGCGCACCGGGTCCTCCGTGGCGAGCCCGTGGAGCGACGGCTCGGGCGTGCGCGTCGCGGCCCGCACGGCGAGCACCACCGCGACGCCGAGCGCCACCACGAGGGCGAGGACGGCGCCGGTCCACACGAGGTCGTACGTCGCGGGGAGGAAGAGGTCGACGCCCTGCGGCTCGTCCGACGTTTGTATCAACACATCAGTACATTGGCACGCGGTCCTCGGCCCCGTCAAGACCCCGCTCCCCGAACCGGCCCGCCGGGATGAGAGCTCTCTCATCCCGGTCTCACCCGAGACCCACGCGAGCGAGGTTGCCTGGTGCCATGACGCTCGCCCCTCCCGCGCCCGACCAGCGTGCCTGGCTCGACCTGCTCACCGCCCCCGAGGCGGGAGAGCTGCTCGCCGTGGCGCTGGGCGCCGACGGCGCGAGCCTCGACGCGTGGCGCGTCCACCAGGTGCACGCGCGCCCCGGCGCGGAGGTCACCGTCGGGTACGACGTCGTCGCCCGCCGGGCGCTCGCGGCCGGTCCGGGCGGGGGCACCGCCTCGGCCGACGCCGCCGAGTACCTGCTCGCCACGACGGCGCCCCTCTCGCCCGACGCGGTGGGGGCGGGGGTCGTCCGCCTCGCGGACGGTCCGCGCGTCGTGCACGTGTGGCGCCACCCCGCCGACCCGCTGCTGCCCGGCCTCGCCGCCGCGTGCGACGCGGGCGCGCTCGCCCGCCGCCTCGCGGCGGCCGGGGCGCTCGCGCCCGGCGAGGCCGTGGAGTCGGTGACGATGGTCGCCTACCGCCCGCTCCGGCGCGCGGTGCTGCGCGCGCGGACGTCCGCGCGCACGGTCTACGTCAAGGTCGTCCGGCCCGACCGGGCGCGCTCGCTCGTCCGTCGGCACGACCTCTTCCGGTCCACCACCGTGAACGCCCCCCGCTGCCTCGCATGGGACGACGACGGCGTGGTCGTCTTCGAGGAGGCGCGCGGCCCGTCGCTCGCGCAGCACCTCGCGGCGCTCGGCCCGGACGGCCAGCCCACCGCGATCGACCCACGCGAGCTCCTGCGCGCGCTCGACGCCCTCCCGGCCCGCGCGACGACGCTGCGCCGCCGCCCCGCGTGGTCCGAGCGCGTCGAGCACTACGCGGCGTCGGCGCTCGCGGTGCACGCGCTGGACCCGGCGCGCGTGGACCGCGTCGCGCGCGCGGTCCGGACGGCCGTCGCGACGCGCGACCCCGGGCCGGTCGTCGCGACGCACGGCGACTTCTACGAGGCGAACGTCCTGCTCGACGTCCCGGCGGCCGCCGGCGACCCCGCCGCGCCGGGGGCCGGTGGCGCCCGCGTCGGCGTCCTGCTCGACGTCGACACGCTCGGCCCCGGGCATCGCGTCGACGACCTCGCGTGCCTCGTCGCGCACCTCGCCGTGCTCCCGTCGCTCGCCCCAGCGACGTACGGGGGCGTGGGGGCGCTCGTCGACCGGTGCCTGGCCGTGTTCGACGAGCGCGTCGACCCCGCGGTCCTGCGGGCGCGCGCGGCCGGCGTCGTGCTGTCCCTCACGGCCGGCGCGGCGACGCGCGACCTCGCCGACGCGTGGCTGCGGGTCGCGGAGGGGCTGCTGGACGCGGCCCCCGGGACGGTCGCCGCCGACCCCGCCCCCGTTCCTGAGAGCACTCTCATCGGCGCCTCCTCGGCATCTCACGCGTGACCGAGAGGCTCGGACCATGCACGGCCGAGGGGTCGTGCGCACCATCGGACGAAGGAGAAGGATCATGAAGGCACGCAGCGCATGGATCGTCACCGGGGCGCTCGGCGCGGTCGGTCTCGGAGCGACGGTGGCGACCGCCCAGGGCGCGTTCGACGCCCCCGAGCCGGCGACCGTCTCGCCGTCGGTCCAGGTCAGCACGTCGAGCACGCCGACCGGCTCGCCGACCGACGCACCCGCCACGTCCGCGACGCCCAGCCCGACCGACGTCCGGAACGGGACGTCGATCACGACCGTCACGGCGAACACGTCCGCGTCCCCGAGCACCGCGGGCTCGGCGGACACGTCCGGCTCGGCCGTGACGAGCCAGACCCCGAACACGCCCAACACCCCGCCCACGGCGAACACGCCGCAGACGCCGAACACCCCGCCCAGCCCGGTCACGCCGCCGTCGCCGCAGTCGGCCGACTGACCGAGGCGCACTCAGGGCCACCGTTCGACGTGTCAGGGGTGCGTCCGCGCCCGTCGGTTCCGCAGGTCAGCGGGCGACGTCGGCGAGCCGGTAGCCCATGCCGCGCACGGTGACGAAGTGCTCGGCGCCGAGCTTGTTGCGCAGGTAGCGCACGTACACGTCGACGACGTTCGAGCCGGGGTCGAAGTCGTACCCCCACACGCGCGACAGGAGCTGCTCGCGGCTCAGCACCTGGCCGGGGTTGCGCAGGAACGCCTCGGCGAGCGCGAACTCGCGCGCCGAGAGGTCGACCTCGCGCTCGGCGGTGCGCGCGCGGCGCGTGCGCAGGTCGAGGCTCAGGGCGCCGTGCGTGAGCACCGTGACCTCGCCCGCGGGCTCGGTGCGCAGGCGCAGCCGGATGCGCGCGAGCAGCTCCTCGAACCGGAACGGCTTGGCCATGTAGTCGTCGGCGCCGCCCTCGAGCCCGGCGACGGTGTCGGTGACCGACGTGCGCGCGGTGAGGATGATGACGGGGATCGCGTTGCCCGTCTCCCGCAGGCGGCGCAGCACGGTGAAGCCGTCCTGGTCGGGCAGGCCGAGGTCGAGCACGAGGAGCGCGAAGTCACCGGTGCCGGCGAGGTCGAGAGCCTCCCGTCCCGTCGCGACGGTCGTGCTGGCGTATCCCGCCGCGCGGAGTCCCTTCGCCACGAACGACGCGATGCGGGTCTCGTCCTCGGCGACGAGGATCTGGCTCACCGGGTGGTCCTTCCGTCGGGGGCGGGGTACGAGGGCGGACGGCGGTCGTCGGGAGCCGCGTCCGGCGGTACCGGCGGCCCGGGGTCGGGCGGGGGCAACGACGGGGTGGCGGCGGACGGCGCGCTGGGCACCGTCGGCGCGGTGGGCGCCACCGGGGCAGGCGCGGGGGGTCGTCCGGGCGCGGAGCCGTGCGGCCCGGGCGTCGGGCCGGCCGCGTCGGGGGACGCGGCGACGACCGGGACGAGCGGGAGGTCCAGCGTGAACGTCGACCCGACGCCGGGCGTCGACGCGACGAGCACCCGGCCGCCGTGGCCCTCCGCGATCGCCGCGACGATCGCGAGGCCGAGCCCGGCGCCCTCCGGGTGGGCGGCTCCGGGCGTGGTGGCCTGGGCGAACCGCTCGAAGACGCGCGCCTGCTGCTCGGGGGCGATCCCGACGCCCTCGTCGCGGACCCATGCGCGCACGCGCGTGCCGTCGTCGGACACCGCCGAGCCGAGCGCGACGACGGACCCGGGAGCCGAGAACTTCACCGCGTTGGCGGCGAGCTGCAGCAGCGCCTGGGTGAGGCGCTGCGCGTCGGCGCGCACGGCGACGTCGGCCCGCGCGTCGACGAGCCAGCGGCGCTCGCCGAGCGTCCGGACCTTGTCGTGCACGTCGTCGAGGAGGCGGCCGAGGTCCGTGTCGACCGGGCGGACGAAGTCGGGGCGACCGGCGGTCGCGAGCGTCACGAGGTCGTCGACGAGCCGGTTCATGCGGTCGAGCTCGTCGAGCGCGAGGTCGCGCGTCTCGGACGCGTCCGAGGCGTCGTGCGGGTCCATGAGCTCGAGGTGCCCCCGGACCACGGTGAGCGGGGTGCGCAGCTCGTGCCCGACGTCGTCGATGAGCCGCCGCTGCGAGTCGAACGCCCCCTCGATCCGGTCGAGCATGCCGTTCACCGTGCGCGACAGGTCCGAGAGGTCGTCGTTCCCGGTCACCGGGATGCGCGCGGACAGGTCCGTCTCGCCGATGTCCTGCGCGGTGCGTGACAGCGTGCGGATCGGCTGGAGGAGGCGCCCGGCGACGGCCCACCCCGCGACGCCGATGAGCACGAGGGCGCCGAGCGCCACGACCGCGTAGGTCCGGAAGACCTGCGCGAACTCGGCGTGCTCGGCCGAGCGGTCGTAGGCGAGCACGAGGGCCGCGGGCTCCTGGCCGGCCACGGCGCCCGCGCCGCCGACCGTGTGGACCGGGGCGACGAGGGCGCGGTACTCGGCCGTCGCGGTCCGCGGGGAGCGCAGCACGACGTCGTCGCCCGACGCGAGCGGGGACAGCGTGGCGACGAGCTCGGGATCGTCCTCGAGCCGCAGCCGTACCTCCTGCTGCGAGACGAGCGGCGTCCGGCCCTCGCGCAGCCCGAGGATGCCCTCGTTGTGCGCGGGGACCGTGAGCTGGATCGAGGCGACGACGACGTCCTCGGCGGACGTGAAGGGCTCGCCCGTGACGGGGTTCACCCCGGACTCCGCGAGCTGCGCGAGCTCGTTCGCGCTCCGGGTCAGGCTCTCGTCGATGCGCGCGTCGATCTGCCCGCGCTGCAGGAACCAGGCCGCGCCGCCGGCGAGGAGGAGCGCGAGGGCGGAGAGCCCCAGGAACGCCGCGAGCATGCGGGTGCGGACGGTCAGCCCCGCGCGGCGCGTCCGGCCGCTCACCCGTCGCCCCGGTCGGAGCCGCTGCGGTCGTCGTCGTCATCGTCGTCGTCGCTCGACGGCGGGGCGGGCGTCACGCGGTCGTCGTCGTCGTCCCCGTCGTCGTCCCCGTCGTCGTCGTCCCCGTCGTGGTCGTCGTCGGAGGCGGTCGGCGAGGGGGCGGGCGTGGTCGTCGGCGGGGCGGGAGCGGGCGTCACGACCACGGCGCCCCCGATCTCCCGGTCCTGCGGGCGCGCGGCCAGCGCACCGGCGGCGGCCGCGCCTCCGAGGGCGAGCACGAGCACCCCCACGAGCCACGCGACGGTCCGGCGAGTCATGGCCCCAGTATCCGAGAGCAGGATGAGACGCACATGAGAAGAGGAGGCGGCCGGTCAGGCTCCCGCGAGCCAGTCGTCGACGCCGGCCAGCAGGCGCTCCTTCGTGCCCGACGACGCCCGGCTCGCCCGGATCGACGACCGCGCCAGCGCGGCGAGCTCGTCGTCGGAGAACCCGTGCTCGTGGCGCGCCGTCTCGTACTGCGCCACGAGGCGGGACCCGAAGAGCAGGGGGTCGTCCGCGCCGAGCGCGACCCGGGCCCCGGCGTCGACGAGCGCCCCGAGCGGCACCTGACCGGCGTCCTCGTACACCCCGAGGGAGACGTTGGACGCCGGGCACACCTCGAGCGCGATCCCGCGGTCCACGACGTCGTCCAGCACGTGCCGGTCCTCCGCGGACCGCACGCCGTGGCCCAGCCGGTCCGGGACGAGCTCGCGCACCACCTCGTGCACGTGCGCCGGCCCGAGCAGCTCGCCCCCGTGCGGCACGGACGCGAGCCCGGCGCGCCGCGCGATGGCGAACGCGCGCGCGAACTCCGCGGTGTCCCCGCGGCGCTCGTCGTTGCTCAGGCCGAACCCCACGACCTCGCCCGCCCCCTCGCCCGCGTACTGCGCCGCGAGGCGCGCGAGCGTGCGCGCGTCCAGCGGGTGCCGCATGCGCGACGCCGCCACGACCACCGCGACCTCCGTCCCCGTCGCGGCGCTCGCGGACCGCGCCGCGTCGAGCACGATCTCCACCGCCGGGGTGATGCCGCCGACGAACGGCGCGTACGACGTCGGGTCCACCTGGATCTCGAGGCGCCCCGACCCCTCGGCCGCGTCGTCCTGCGCGGCCTCCAGCACGATGCGGCGCATGTCGGCCTCCGAGCGCACGCACGCGCGCGCGGCGTCGTACAGGCGCTGGAACCGGAACCAGCCGCGCTCGGTCGGGGGGAGCCGGAGCGGGTCGCCGTCGACGAGCGCGTGCGGCAGCCGCACGCCGTACTGCGCGGCGAGGTCGCGCAGCGTGTCCGGGCGCATCGACCCGGTGAAGTGCAGGTGCAGGTGGGCCTTGGGAAGCGTCGCCAGGTCTCGCACACGGGGAGTCTGTCACGCGGACCCGGCCCGCGCGTCGGCACGGGCCGGGGCCCGACGGCGGTCCGCCCCCGGCGCGGGCCCCGCCCCGCGCGACGTCGGCTCAGGTCCCGGTGAGGAACCCGCGCTGCATGGCGACCGTCACCGCGGCGGTCCGGTCGTCCACCCCGAGCTTGGCGAACGCACGGAGCAGGTGCGTCTTCACGGTCGCCTCCGCGATGAACAGCTCCTGCCCGACCGCCGCGTTCGACAGCCCGCGCGCGACGAGGCGCAGCACCTCGACCTCCCGGTCCGTGAGCCGGTCCGCCCCGCGGACCGACGTGACGAGCCGGGTCGCGACGCTCGGCGCGAGCACGGTCTGCCCGCGTGCCGCGGCGCGCACCCCCGCGACCAGCTCGTCGCGGGGCGTGTCCTTGAGCAGGTAGCCGGTGGCCCCCGCCTCGACCGCGCGCAGGATGTCGGCGTCGGTCTCGTACGTCGTGAGCACGACGACGCGCGGGCCGCCGGCCGCGCCGCCGCGCCCCGCGCCCCGGCCGGGCGCGCCGACGATGGCTGCCGTCGCGCCGACGCCGTCGAGCACGGGCATCCGCAGGTCCATGAGCACCACGTCGGGCGCCAGCTCGCGGGCGAGCGCCACCGCCTGCTCGCCGTCGCCCGCCTCGCCGACGACCTCCAGGTCGGGCTCGGCGGCCAGCATGCCGGTGATCCCCGAGCGCACGACCGGGTGGTCGTCCACGACGAGCACCCGGACGACGCCGTCCCCGGTCGGGCTCATCGCACGTCTCCCGCCCGCGTCGTCGCGCGCGCGCCCGTGGCCGGTCCGTCCGGCGACGCGCCGGCGGGCAGACGCACCGCGACGCACGTCCCGCCGCCGGGAGCCGGCCCCACCTCGAGGCTCCCGCCCTCCGCCGCCACGCGCTCCCGCATGCCCCGCAGCCCGTAGCCCTCGGTGAACCCCGACGCGTCCGCGGGCAGGCCGCGCCCGTCGTCGGACACCTCGAGGACCGTCCCCTCCGCGTCCTGCCGGAGGTCCACGCGCACGGCCGCCGCAGCCGCGTGCCGCCGGACGTTCGCGAGCGCCTCCTGGGCGGACCGCAGGAGGACGACGTCGTCCGCGCTCGACAGCCGGAGGGCCTCCGGCGCCGTGAGCTCGACGCGCGTCCCGGTCTCCTCCGCGAACCGGCCCGCGAGCCGGCGCAGGGCCTCGCTCAGCGTGCCGCCCTGCAGCGGTGCGGGGGCCGAGGCGGCGACGAGCGCGCGCGCCTCGGCGAGGTTGTCGCGCGCCGTCGACTCCACGAGCGCGAGCCGCTCGCGCGCGGCGTCGGCGGCGCCCCGGTCGAGGTCGGCGCTCGCGGCCTGCGCGAGCATGACCACGCTCGTGAACCCCTGCGCGAGCGTGTCGTGGATCTCCTGGGCGACGCGCTCGCGCTCGGCGAGCACCCCCGCCTCGTGGGAGGCGCGGCCGAGCTCGGCCTGCGTCGCGCGCAGCTCGTCGACCAGACGGGCGTGCCGCTCCGCCTGGCGCATCGTGTGCGCCGTCCACAGCCCGAGGCTCAGCGCGAACGCGAGCGCGACCCCCATCTGCGGGGCGGAGCTCGCGAGCTCGTCCGGCTCGACCCGGCCCGTCGCCGGGTCGAACGCGAGCGCGAGCGCGGTGCCCGCGGCGAGCGCGACGCACAGCACCACCTGTGCCCACAGGTGCTCCGAGAGCATCCAGATCTGCGTGAACACCGCGAACAGCAGGAGCGTGCCGAGGGCGTCCTGCCCCACGACGACGAGCGTGCAGGCGACCGCGACGACGAGGTATACGTGGGCCGTCACCTGGTCCCGCGTCCGCGCGGCCCGTCGTCCCCAGCCGAGGTATCCGACGAGGATCACGGCGACCGCCGCGAGCGAGACCGCGAGCGCCGTACCGCGGACGTCCGCGGTGAGGAGCGCGAGCGCGCTGAGCACGACGATGACGGAGAACGCCACGTCCCACCAGCGCACGTCGCGCGCCCACGTGCCGTCGAGCTGGGCGGTCGCGGCGTCGGCGGTGTCGACCACCCCCGCGACCGCCCCGCCCGGCGACGGCGTCTCAGCCGTCGTCACGGCGCCGCCACCGGAACGAGCGTGCACCGACCACGAGCCCCAGGACCAGCCATGCGACCAGTACAGCAGCGCTCGCGCCGTGCTGCCACGACCCCGACGGCTCGAGGGCCGCCGCCTGCTCCGGGAGGAACACCGAGCGCATGCCCTGCGCCATCCACTTGAGGGGGAACAGCGACGCGACGGTCTGCATCCACGACGGCAGCGCGAAGAACGCGAAGAAGACCCCGGAGATGAACTGCAGCACGAGCACGACGGGCGTGACGACCGCCGTCGCGGACTTGCCGGACCGCGGCAGCGACGAGAACGCCACCCCGCACACCGCGCCCGCGGCGCACCCGAGCACGAACACCCACGCGAACGTCGCGAGCCGCGCGCCGCCGTCGGGCATCTCCCACGGCATGGGGACGTCGTAGACCGTCGCGGCGAGCGCCAGGAGCAGACCGGTCTGCACGACCGACGTCAGCAGGACGAGCCCGACCTTGCCGTAGAAGTACGCGGACGGCGGCAGCGGGGTGGAGCGCAGCCGCTTGAGCGAGCCGTCGTCGCGCTCGACCGCGATGGAGATCGCGAGCGACTGGAAGCTCGTGAGCATGACGCCGGTCGCGATCATGCCGGGCAGGAAGTACTGCGCGAACGGCACGGAGTACGCGGCCGTGCCCTGGTCCTGCCCGTCGAACACCGTCGCGAAGATCGCGAGCATGATGAGCGGGTACGTGAAGATGAAGATCACGGCGTCGCGCTCGCGGAAGAACGCGCGCAGCTCCGCGCAGGTGCGCTCGATCCCCAGCCGGCCGGCGCGGGGCAGTGCGGCGGGTCGGGCGGAGCGCGTGGACCGGGCGGCGGTCGGGGCGGTGGTCACTTGCGGGCCTCCTCGGGGACGACGGCGGTCGTGCCGTCGGGCGTGCGGTCCCCGGCGGGCGCGCCGGGGGAGTCGGGGGAGTCAGGCGCGGGCGTGCGGGCGGGCGGGGCGGCGGGTGCCGTGGTCGGCTCGCCGATGAGCTCGAGGTAGACGTCCTCCAGGCTCGGGCGGGTCACCGCGAGGCCGGGGACCTCGCCGTCGGGACCGGCGAAGCGCGCGGCGAGGGACGCGACGAGAGCGGTGGGGGAGTCGGTGCGCTCCGACCGCCAGGCGCCGTCGTCCAGCCAGCGGACCTCCGGACGGCGCGCGTCCGGGCCGCCGAGGCGGTCGGGCGCGTCGAGCGCGACGACCCGGCCCGCGCGCACGACGGCCGCGCGGTCGGCCAGGTGCGCGGCCTCGTCCAGGTAGTGCGTGGTGAGCAGGATCGTCGTGCCGTCCTCGCGCAGCGAGCGGACCAGCGCCCAGAACGCGCGGCGGGCCTGCGGGTCGAAGCCCGTCGTCGGCTCGTCGAGGAACAGCAGCTCCGGACGCCCGACGATGCCGAGCGCGACGTCCAGGCGGCGACGCTGGCCGCCGGAGAGCTGGCGCGTGCGGGTCCGGGCCTTCTCGCGCAGCCCGACGGCGTCGATCACCTCGTCCGGATCCCGCGGCGCGGGGTAGAACGTCGCGAAGTGCCGGACGATCTCGGCGACCGTGAGCTCGGCCTGGTCGCGCGAGTCCTGGAGCACGACGCCGATGCGCGAGCGCCAGGCGCGGCCGGCGGCCTGGGGGTCCTCGCCGAGCACGAGGACCTCGCCCGCGTCGCGGCGTCGGAAGCCCTCGAGGATCTCGACGGTCGTCGTCTTGCCGGCGCCGTTGGGCCCGAGGACGGCGAAGATCTCGCCGCGCTCGACCCGCAGGTCGACGCCGTCGACCGCCCGCTTGGCGCCGTAGCTCTTGCGCAGGCCACGGACCTCGACGGCCGGGCCGCTCTGCCGGGCGCCCGCGGTGGGGGAGCCGGTGGGGAGGGATGTCGTCGTCATGGGACCAGCCTGTCGGCGAGGCTCCGTCGCCCGCGACGGCCGTTCGTCCGGACCTCGTGTCCACCGATCGGTGGACGGCGGTTCGACCAGGGGCCGCGCGTCGCGTACAGTGATCCCTCGGTGGTTGACGCCCGCCACGCTGGCCCGCGCCCGAGACGCGTGTTTCGTCCCGGGGCCGGGGGCTCGTACGGCGTCGTCGAGCACGAAGGGTAGTGGCGCAATTGGTAGCGCAGCGGTCTCCAAAACCGCAGGTTGCAGGTTCGAGTCCTGTCTACCCTGCACGGCGTGGCTCTCGTGGGACCTTCCCGGGAACCACGCGCGGCCCGGCACCGGGTCGCACCGAGGGTTCGAGCAGGTCCCGCACGTGAGCGATGGGGAAGAACGAGTGAGCGAATCGCCGTCAGAGGCCGTGGGTGCAGGCGGCGCACGCGCCGACGAGGTGAAGAAGAAGGGCCGTCCGTCCGCGGACAAGAAGCCCAACATCTTCGCGCGCATCGCCCTGTTCGTGCGCCAGGTGGTCGCCGAGCTCCGCAAGGTCGTCACGCCGACGCGCTCGGAGCTCATCACCTACACGACGGTGGTCCTGGTCTTCGTGGTCGTGGTCATGGCCTTCGTGACCGTGCTCGACCTCGGGATCGGCAAGGCCGTCATGTGGGTCTTCGGCTAGCGAGCCCCCTCCGCCCGGTCGTGCCGGGCCTCACCACGGCTTCCGGCGCCCCTCGGGGCGCCGTCGGCGCTTCCAGAAGAAGTCATCGAGCAGTTCGTCAGAAAGCAGGTTCGTTCGTGTCCCAGGAGTCGCTGGACCAGACGGAGAACGTCGACCCGACGCAGCCCGAGGGTGCCCAGGACGACGTCGAGGAGACCACGGACGTCCCGGCGGTCGACGAGGCTGACGAGACGGCCGACGCGGACGCCGCGGTCGACGAGGCGGACGAGGACGCGTCGGAGGACGAGGCGTCGGAGGACGACCGCCCCGCCGACGAGGACGGCGACGTCATCGAGGACCCGGTCGCGGAGTTCAAGCGCACGCTGCGCACGCAGCTCGGCGACTGGTACGTCATCCACTCCTACGCGGGCTACGAGAACCGCGTGAAGGCCAACCTGGAGAACCGCATCCAGAGCCTGAACATGGAGGACTACATCTTCCAGATCGAGGTCCCCATGGAGGAGGTGGCCGAGATCAAGAACGCGCAGAAGAAGATCGTCCGACGCGTGCGCATCCCGGGCTACGTCCTCGTCCGCATGGACCTCACCGACGAGTCGTGGGGCGCCGTGCGCCACACCCCGGGTGTCACCGGCTTCGTCGGACACACCCACCAGCCCGTGCCGCTGACGCTCGACGAGGTCTTCTCGATGCTCGCGCCGATGCTGGCCCCCGCCCCGGAGCCCGGCAAGCCCGCCCAGGCCGCCGCGAAGGCTCCGGTCGAGGTCGACTTCACGGTCGGCGAGTCGGTCACCGTCACGGACGGCCCGTTCGACACGCTGCCCGCCACGATCTCCGAGATCAACGTCGAGAACCAGAAGCTCAAGGTCCTCGTCTCCATCTTCGGCCGGGAGACCCCGGTCGAGCTGTCGTTCAACCAGGTCGCCAAGATCTGACGCGCCGCACGGCACCGGCCGTGCGCGCGTGAGCGCAGTACTGCAACCGGGTCATCGCCCACGGCGTCGGCCCACGAGAAGAAAGTCAGGGAAGAGTCATGCCTCCCAAGAAGAAGGTCTCCGGCCTCATCAAGCTCCAGATCCAGGCCGGTGCGGCGACGCCCGCCCCGCCGATCGGCCCCGCGCTCGGTCAGCACGGCGTGAACATCATGGAGTTCTGCAAGGCCTACAACGCGGCGACCGAGTCGCAGCGCGGCAACGTCATCCCCGTGGAGATCACGGTCTACGAGGACCGTTCGTTCACGTTCGTGACGAAGACCCCGCCGGCCGCGGAGCTCATCAAGAAGGCCGCGGGCGTGCAGAAGGGCTCGGCCACGCCGCACACCGTCAAGGTCGCGAAGATCACCGCCGACCAGGTGCGCGAGATCGCCCAGACCAAGCTCGAGGACCTCAACGCGAACGACCTCGACGCCGCGTCGAAGATCATCGCGGGCACGGCCCGCTCGATGGGCATCACCGTCGAGGGCTGACGCCCTCCCCGCCGACCCCTGGATCGTTCCCCACGGTCACGACCTCCTGGGGAGCGATCCGGGGTTCGGCACACCAAGACCGTCCGTCCACGACCGTGGACGGCAGTGGCAGGGTCCGCGCGGACCCGCAGACCACGACTGCAGAAGGAGAAGCAGATGGCAACGCGCAGCAAGGCGTACCGCAACGCCGAGGAGAAGATCGACCGCGAGCGTCTCTACGCGCCGCTCGAGGCGGTCCGTCTCGCCAAGGAGACGTCGACCGTGAAGTACGACGCGACCGTCGAGGTCGTGTTCCGCCTGGGTGTCGACCCGCGCAAGGCGGACCAGATGGTCCGCGGCACGGTCAACCTGCCTCACGGCACGGGCAAGACGGCCCGCGTCATCGTCTTCGCGAACGCGGCGAAGGCCGAGGAGGCCCGTGCGGCCGGTGCCGACGAGGTCGGCGGCGACGACCTCATCGAGAAGGTCGCCGGTGGCTACACCGACTTCGACGCCGCCGTGGCGACGCCGGACCTCATGGGCAAGGTCGGCCGCCTGGGCAAGGTGCTCGGTCCCCGTGGTCTCATGCCGAACCCGAAGACCGGCACCGTGACGATGGACGTGGCGAAGGCCGTGTCCGACATCAAGGGCGGCAAGATCGAGTTCCGCGTCGACAAGCACGCGAACCTGCACTTCATCATCGGCAAGGTCTCGTTCGACGAGAAGGCGCTCGTGGAGAACTACGCGGCGGCCCTCGAAGAGGTCCTGCGTCTCAAGCCGTCGTCCTCGAAGGGCCGGTACATCACCAAGGCCACGCTGACGACGACGATGGGCCCCGGCATCCCGCTGGACCAGTCCAAGACGACGAAGCTGCTGGAGGACGACGCCGCCTGACGGCAGTCCTCCCCGCGGGTGGTTCCCACCCGCACCACGCACGACGGCGCGGCACCCTGCGAGGGTGTCGCGCCATCGTGCGTCTCCGTACGCGCCCTGCCACCAACGCCGAGCCCGGGATCCCTCCCCGGCATCGGTCGTCTCTCGGGAAGGATCCCGGGTTCGGCAGCAGAGGGGACCAGGAGAGGCGCGACGGGCCGGGCGCTGCACCTCCGGTGCGACGCCCGGCCCGTCGTGGGTCAGCGGGACGGCGTCAGCAGGCGCCGAGGTCCTTCCAGACGCCCCACTGCCCGCTCTGCGTCGGGTTCTCGTTCGTCGTCCACCACTTCGCCTCGTAGGTGTGGCCCTGGAGGGAGACGCGGTTGCCGCCGGTGTAGACGGCCGACGCGGACCACGCCGGGGCGGTGCAGGTGCCCGGGTCCGTGGGGTCGGTCGGGTCCGTGGGGTCCGTGGGGTCCGTGGGGTCCGTGGGGTCCGTGGGGTCGGTCGGGTCGGTCGGGTCCGTGGGGTCCGTCGGCGTGGTCGGGCCGCTGGCGAGGCGAGAGCCGATGACGGAGGCGACCTGGTAGTTGTTCGTCTTGTCCCAGTTGATCGACCAGGTCATGACGCCGCCGATCTTGCCGTACGGCGTCGCGGGCTTGAACGAACCGCAGCCGGTGCCGACCTCGAGGCAGTCGACGGCCTTCACGACGTTGGCGAGCGGCTGGTAGCCACCGCCGGCGGCCTTCTGGACCGCGGGCACGCCGATGCCGACCTGGTCGGGGCGCAGACCCATCTCGAGCTGGATGCAGGACAGCGCGGTGAGGAAGTCGACCGTGCCCTGCGAGTAGACCTGCTGGTTGCAGCCCATCATCGAGCCCGAGTTGTAGTACTGGGTGTTGACGATCGTGAGGATGTCCTTGATCGCGAGGGTGAGCTGGTAGTACCCCATGCTCGTCGCCTGGTAGTCGATCGTCTGCGGCGCCATCGTGAGGACGAGGCTCGGGCCGGCCTTCGCGGAGAGCTGGTGCAGCGCGCTCGACATGTACGTCGCGTTGATGCCGTGCTCGAGGTCGATGTCGACGCCGTCGAAGCCGTACTCCTGCATGAGCCCGTACGCGGTGTCGGCGAAGTTCTTGGCCTCCGTCGCGTTGGAGACGATGACGTTGCCCTTCTCGCCGCCGACGGAGAGCACGACCTTGCGGCCCTGCGAGCGGATCGTCGCGATGTCCGCCTTGAACTGCGCCTCGGTGTAGCCGCCCAGCTCCGCGCTGGAGAGGTTGAACGTGATGCCGCCCGGCGTTCCGGCCAGGTTGTCGGCGAAGGCGACCGCGACGAGGTTGTACGCCTGCGGGATCTCCGACAGGCGCATCGTCACGGAGCCGTTGTCGAAGTTGTGCCAGTAGCCGGTGAGCCACTGCGTGCTGCCCGACGCCGCGTCGGCGGGTGCGGCGACGGCCGGCGCGGGCGCCGCGGTCGCGGGCGCTGCGGCGAGGGCGCCGCCCGCCGCGACGGTCGCGGCGGCGACGACGGTGGCGAGGGCGCGCAGCGCGCGCCCGGTACGGCCGCGCGCGCGGCCGGAGAGGACTGGTGTCACGGAAGTGCTCCTCGTGCTCGGGCGGGTCGCGACGTCGCGGCCCCGCCGGTCCGCACCCGCGGTGGGCGCAGGGGTCGCCCTGCACGCTAGGAGTCCGTGGCGTCCCGTGGCATGAGGGATTCCCCGGCAGTTCCCGGGCCCGGCATACGGGGGAACACCTAGACGGCGACCCGGCCCGACGGCGATCCTGAGGCCGGTGGGCGGCGTCGCGACGAACGATGGGCGACGGATGTATCAGACGGGTGACCCGTCCCTCTCGTCCCGGTGGAGGAGTGTCGGCCGACGCTCCGACCCGCGTGTCGAAGGAGCGAGATGGGACGCAGCCGCACGAGCCAGGAGGGGTGTGACCAGTGACGATGGTTGTCGACCCCACCGGCCCGGCCATAGAATCAGGCGCTTCCGGGGACCCCCCGCTGATGCCTGGACGGACGAGCGTGCCGAGGACAGTGCCCCCCATGACGAGAACGACCGACGAGGTGCCCGACACCGACGAACCCGGGCTGAGCCTGGGGGACCGGGGCGCGCTCGCGCTCCTCGAGTACCGCGACGGTCGCCCCCACGCCCTCGGCGAGTTCGTCCGCGAGGCGACGCCCCTGCTCTGGCACACGGTGCGGGCCCAGGGCGTCGAGCGCGAGCAGGCCGACGACATCGTCCAGACCGTGTGGGTCGCGCTCGTGCGCAACGCGATGACGATCAAGGAGCCGCACGCCGTCCTCAAGTGGCTGCTCATCACGGCCAAGCGCGCCGCGTGGGAGGCCGTGCGCAAGCACCGCGACGAGGCGAAGCGCCGCACCGAGCTCCCCGACGACACCGACGAGGGAGTGCCGGAGCTCCCCTCGGGCGACCCGACGCCGGACGTCGAGGTGCTCCGCAACGAGCGCGACCGCTCGCTGTGGGCCGCGCTGGACCAGCTGCCGGACCGCTGCCGGCGGCTCCTGCGGCTGGTGTCGCTCGCCGACCGACCCGACTACAAGGCCATCTCGGCCGCGATCGGCATGCCCGTCGGGAGCATCGGCTCCACGCGCGGTCGCTGCCTCGCCAAGCTGCGCGACATCATCGACGACCAGGGGGAATCGTGGGAAGCATCATGAGCACCGAGCCGACGCACAGCCCCGACGAGCCGCTCGACGCCGTCGACCTCGCGCTGCTCGCGGAGCTGGCGCGGATCGCCGAGGAGATCGACCCCGTGCCCGACGGCCTCGTGGAGCGGTCGCTGTTCGCGATCACCCTCGCCGGGCTCGAGGCCGAGGTCATGGAGCTGGAGTACGTCCAGGTCCCCGAGATGTCCGTGCGGGGCGACGCGCCGCCCGTCGAGGCGCGCACCATCACGTTCACGTCCGAGTCCGTCACGGTCATGATCTCGCTGTCGGCGACCGACGACGGACGCATCCGCATCGACGGCTGGGCCGCCCCGGCGACGGCGCTGCGCGTCGAGCTGCACCGTCCCGGCACCGTCAGCGAGACCACGAGCGACGACGACGGCCGCTTCGTCTTCGACGCCGTCGACCGCGGCCCGGCGAGCCTCGTCGTGCGCCGTGCCGACGGCGCCGGCGGCGCCGTGAGCACCCCGGTCGTCGAGCTGTAGCCGCCCTCGTGCCGCGGGCGACCTCTCGCCCGCGGCACGACGGCGTCCCGCCCCCACCCCCTTCCGCGCACCCGTGCGCGGCCGCGCCCGTCGACGTCGACGCCCGCGGCACCGACTGAACGCCATCCCTCGAGGAGGAGCACGTGAGCGAGACCCCCGAACCCCCCGTCGACGTGACCGGCCCCGGCTACTACGGCGACAGGCCGAACCGGCTCCAGTGGCGCACGCGCACGATCGACCCGGTCAGCGCGCCGCGCCGCGCGGGGAAGCAGTCCCCCCACCCGACGTGGTATGTCGGCGACCGCATCCTCATCCCCGAGTCGCCGTTCGACCGCGAGGGCAACCGCTCGCTCCGGTGGCTCGAGCGCGCGGCGGCCGACCGCGGGCTCCGGGTCGAGGTGCAGGAGGAGAGCATCGAGGACGCCGAGCTCGTGCGCGAGGCCGACCTCGACCCCGAGACGACGCGCGACCTGCTCAAGACGTTCGGCTACTCCGTGCGTCTGCACTACCGCGACGACCGCCAGGGCGCGCTCCCCGATGCCTGGGGGCTGATCGAGGAGCTGCGCGGGCGGCTGTGCCCCGACGACGGGTGCAGCCCGCGGCTCGCTCTGGACCACATGATCGCGCCGACGCCGTTCATCGGCGGCCAGCCCTACACCCAGCCGTTCCCGTACACGCAGCCGCTGCCGTACACGCAGCCGTTGCCGTACACGCAGCCGCTGCCGTACACGCAGCCGTTGCCGTACACACAGCCGCTGCCGTACACGCAGTCGCTCGGTGCGGGGACCGCGGAGTACGCCGTGCCGGGATCCGGCGGACGGACACCGGTGAGCTGGATCGGCCCCGTGCCGCGGCGCAGGCTTCCCGCCGGCGCGAACCCCTACGTGTCGGGCGACGGGGTGCGGCGTCCTGTCGTCGCGGTGCTCGACACCGGCGTGGGCGAGCACCCGTGGTTCGACGACGACCTGGAGACGCGGGGGACGGTCGTCGTGCGCGACCCGGAGCTCCTCGGGCAGCCCCTCTCCACCCTCCCCCCGACGGAGTACCCGTACGAGGATCCCGAGATCGGAGGCGTCTCGGTCTCGCCGCTCACCGGGCCGCTCGACGCCGTGGCCGGGCACGGGACCTTCATCGCGGGCCTCGTCCACCAGCTCTGCCCGGACGCCGTCATCCTCGCCCCGCGTCTCTACGGAGGGTCGGGGGTCGTCCCCGAGCGGGAGCTCCTCCGCTCGCTGCGGAGGCTGCTGCTCTGGCACGTCCTCGGGCTGACGGGCCGCGACGGCTACGCGCCGATCGACGTCCTGGTGCTCTCGCTCGGCTACTACCACGAGCGTCCCGAGGACGCCGACTTCGACGCCCCGTTCGGAGCGCTCATCCGAGCGCTCCGTCGCTACGGGGTCATCGTCGTCGTCTCGTCGGGCAACGACGGGCAGACCCGGCCGACCTACCCGGCCGCGTTCGCCCCGCGCATCGACCGGAAGGTGAGCCCGCCCGTCCCGTTCGACGGGGTCGCTCTCCCCGAGGACGAGCCGCCGGTGCTCGCCGTAGGAGCCCAGAACCCGGACGGGACGGTGTCGCTCTTCAGCAACGACGGTCCGTGGATCACGTGCACCCGGCCCGGTGCCTCGTTGGTCTCGACCATCCCGCGGACCATCGACGGCGCTGTCGCGCCGTCCCGGCACGTGCGCGAGCTGTGGGGCCCGGGCTTCCGCGCGACGATCGACCCTGAGGGCTTCCAGGGCGGGTTCGCCACGTGGAGCGGGACGTCCTTCGCCGCACCTGTGCTCGCCGGTGAGCTGGCGGCCACGCTGCTCGACCGCATCGCCGACGATCCGACCGCGCCCGGTGTGGTGGACCCGGGCCGGGGTGCGCCCGAGCGCTGCGCCTGGCTGTGGCCGTCCATTACCCTGGCGACGGGTCTGGTCCCGACCCCGGGTGACGACGCATGAGGTGATGAGTGGTCAGCAACCAGGCGGTGCTCGAGTCCCGCCTGGCGGCCGCACAGGCGACGAACGCCCGTGGGCGCCACCGGCGCGCGATCCGTGCCTTCGAGGAGATCGTCGCCGAGGTCGAGGCGCAGGGGGACGGGGCGACTCGCGAGGCCGTGTACGTGGCCGCCCGGGCAGGCATGAGTCGCGCCGTCGCGGAGTTCGAGCTGTCCGGGTCGCTGGACGACGCGCTCGGGCGGCTCGCGCTCCTCGAGGAGCGCGGGGCCGCCCTGGGCATGTACGACCTGCAGTTCGTCGTGCGCGCCCAGCGCGGGCTCCTCCGGCTGCGGACGGGCGACGTGCGGGAGGCGCTCGTCGAGATGGAGGAGGCGGCCACGGGCGTCGACGACGCGCGCCCGCTCGACGCCGCGGTGCTCATGCTGAACCTCGGGTCGCTGCGGCTCGAGCTCGGCGACGCCGAGGGAGCGAGCCGCGACCTGGACGACGCCGTGCGCCGGGGCGTCGCGCTCGGGGACGACCTCCTCGTCTCCAAGGCGCGCCACAACCTCGGGTACGCGGAGTACCTCCGTGGCGATCTCCCGGTCGCGCTGCGTGCGATGGACGAGGCCGCCGACCAGGCGCCGGACCGGCACGCCGCGGTCGGTCTGATCGACCGCGCGCAGGTCCTGCTCGACGCCGGCCTGCTGACCGAGGCCGACGACGCGCTGCGCGAGGCGCGCGAGCACCTCTCGCGCTACCGCATGCTGCGCGACCTCGCCGAGGTCGAGCTGGTGCGGTCGCGCGTCGTGCTCGGCCTGCGGCGCTACGCCGACGCCCGCCGCCTGGCCCGGTCGGCGTCGCGCCGGTTCGACCGGCTCGGGAACACCCCGTGGATGCTGCGAGCCCGCGTCGCCGAGCTGCAGGCGGCGCTCACGGAGCACCGGTCGGACGGCGTGACGCCGACGACGGCACGGCGGCACGCCGGCTGGGCGCTCTCCCTCGCGCGCGAGGGCGAGGCGCTCGGCGGAGCCGCCGGCCTCGGCGTGACGATCCCGGCCCAGCTCCTCGCGGCCGAGTGGCTCGTGACCGCGGGGGACGTTCCCGCCGCGCAGGACGTCCTGGCGCAGGTTCCCGGGCGGCTCGACCGCGCCCCGCTGCCCGTGCGGCTGCAGCACGAGGCCGTGCTCGCCCAGCTCGCGTTCGCGGCCGGGGACCGCCGTGGCGGCGTGCGGGCCGTGCGGCGCGGCCAGTCGGCCCTCGCCGAGCACCGCGCGCGGCTCGGCTCCGTGGACGCGGTGACGGCGTCGGCCGTGCACGGGGTCCGGCTCGGCAACGTGGACGTGGCGGCGGCGCTGCGGACGCGGCGCCCGGGGACGATCTTCGACGCGGTCGAGCGCGGCCGCGCGGCGTTCGCCGGCACCGGCCGTGTGCGGCCTCCGTCGGACCCGGTCCTCGCGGACCTCCTCGCCGCGGCGCGCCGCGAGGTCGAGGCAGCCCGCGCGCTCGGCGCGCCCTCGGACCCCTCGCACCTCGCCCGTCGCCAGGACCACCTGCGGTCTGCCCGTCGGCTGCAGGACGACGCGCGTCGCCGCGCCTGGCAGCACGGGGGAGAGGCCGCCACGCCGCTGGCCACGACGGAGCGCCGGCTCCGGGCCGCGCTCGCCGCGGCGGGCTCCGACGCCGTGGTCGCCGACCTCGTGGTCGAGGGCGACGACGTCCTCGCCGTCCGCGTGTCCGCGGCGGGGACGCGGCTCGTGCGGCTCGCGCCGCGCACGACGGTCGCGGAGCGCGTGCGCCGCGCGCGGGCCGACTTCGCGGTCCTCTCCAACGTGCTCATCCCCGTCCCGATGCGGGAGGCGGCGGTCGCGTCGCTCACGCGCACCCTGACCGCGCTCGACGACGCGCTCGTCGTCCCTCTGGAGGCCGACGGCGACCTGCACCTCGCCGCGCGCGACCTCCTGCTCGCGCTCCCGTGGGCCTCTCTGCCGTCACGGCGCGGGCGACGGACGTGGGCGAACTCGTGGGTGGACCTGCGGGTCGGGGACCCGACGCGGCGTGCCGACGAGGCGCTCGTCGTCGCCGGCCCCGGGCTGCGGTTCTCGGGTGCGGAGGCCAAGCTCGTCGCGTCGGTCTGGGAGGGCTCCGAGGCCCTCGCGGGCGAGGACGCCACGTGCGAGGCGGTGGTCGAGGGCCTCCGGAGCGCCGGGGTGGTCCACCTCGCGGCGCACGGGACGCACGAGACCGACAACCCGCTCTTCTCCTCGCTGCGGCTCGCCGACGGCCCGCTGTTCGCGCACGAGCTGGACGGGATCGACCTGCACGGCGTGGTCGTGGTCCTCTCGGCGTGCGAGGTGGGGCTCTCGACGCCGCGCATCGGCGGCGAGTCCCTCGGCCTGACGAGCGTGCTGCTGCGCCTCGGCGCGCGAGCGGTGGTCGCGAGCGTCGCCCCGCTGCGCGACGACGTCGCCGCGCGCGTCATGCCCTCGCTCCACGCCGAGCTGCGCGACGGCGCCATGCCGGGGACGGCGCTCGCCCGCGCCGTCGCCGACGAGCCCGAGCCCGTCCCGCTCGTGTGCTTCGGGCCGCTGGTGCTCTGACCGGGCAGGGGAGCGGAGGCAGCGCCTCGGTGCGCGACCGCGGTTTGGAGCACCCGCCGACGTCCCGTACGATGGGCGTGTACCCAAGACCGCCGGTCGTCCGATGCTGCCCGCAGACTCCGTCTGCAGGACGTGACGGACCGAAGTCCCACCACGAGGTGGAGGCCAGCGCAGGTAGCGAATCGACGACGTCCGCCCGGCCCCGCCGCGCGTGCGACTGCGAGCCCCGCGCCTGCGCGGGGCTCTTTCTCGTTCCGGGACGGACGCCGGTGGTACCACCACCGGAAGGATTGCCATGGCGAGGCCGGACAAGGCAGCCGCAGTCGCCGAGATCTCGGACAAGTTCCGCGACTCGAACGCTGCCGTGCTGACCGAGTACCGCGGGCTCACCGTCGCGCAGCTCAAGCAGCTGCGTCGGTCGCTCAGCGGCAACGCAACCTACGCCGTGGTGAAGAACACGCTGACCGCCATCGCGGCCAAGGAGGCCGGTGTCGAGGGACTCGACGCCGACCTGCAGGGCCCGTCGGCAATCGCCTTCGTCACCGGGGACCCGGTCGAGGCTGCCAAGGGTCTGCGTGACTTCGCCAAGGCGAACCCCGCGCTGGTCATCAAGGGCGGTGTCCTCGACGGGCGCCCCCTGACCGCCGCGGAGGTCACGAAGCTCGCGGACCTCGAGTCCCGCGAGGTCCTGCTGGCCAAGGCGGCCGGCGCGATGAAGGCCA
Source organism: Cellulosimicrobium sp. 22598 (assembly GCF_052044445.1). NCBI lineage: Bacteria > Bacillati > Actinomycetota > Actinomycetes > Micrococcales > Promicromonosporaceae > Cellulosimicrobium > Cellulosimicrobium sp. 22598. The sequence goes on along the minus strand of NZ_JBQEMZ010000011.1, from coordinate 132,319 downwards.
AGCTCTTCCAGGCTGCCTACGTCTTCACCGCGAACACCGCCCAGGCCGCCCGCGTCATCGATGCCCTGCGTCAGAAGCAGGAATCGGAGGGCGCTGCCGCCTGATCCCGCGCCCGGGGCACGCCCCGGTCTCGTGATCCACGCAGCGCAAGCACACACCCCGCTTCTGGCAGGCCCGCACCGGGCCGCTGCCGAGCACCGACCGAAAGGAACGCCATCATGGCGAAGCTCAGCACCGACGAGCTCATCGAGCAGTTCAAGGAGCTCACCCTCATCGAGCTCAACGAGTTCGTGAAGGCCTTCGAGGAGACCTTCGAGGTCACCGCCGCCGCCCCCGCCGCCGTCGCGGTCGCCGCCCCCGCGGGTGGCTCGGGCGACGCCCCGGCCGAGGAGGAGAAGGACGAGTTCGACGTCATCCTCGAGGCCGCCGGCGACAAGAAGATCCAGGTCATCAAGGAGGTGCGCGCGCTCACGTCCCTCGGCCTGAAGGAGGCCAAGGACCTCGTGGACGGTGCCCCGAAGCCGGTCCTGGAGGGCGCGAACAAGGAGACGGCCGAGAAGGCCAAGGCTGCCCTCGAGGGCGCCGGCGCCACGGTCACCCTCAAGTGATCTCGCCGGTCCCGTCGTGACGGGACCGGTCAGCACGCCGCACGAGGCCCGCACCCCGCCCGGGGTGCGGGCCTCGTCGTCGTTCTCGGCGCCCGACGACGTGGGCGGGCCGGGGAGCGCGGCGCCGAGGTGGGCGTGCACGTCGTCGGGCACCCGGGCGGGCGCACCGGCTTCACGGAACGGCCACGAGTGTGCCACCATGTGCGGGTCGACGACGCAGGACAGCGAGGTCGACGGCAAGCAGGTTCGCGACCCGCGAGACGGGTCGGAGGCGGGCGACGAGGCCCGCGCGAGTACCGGTGAGGCGTTCACGCGTCGGGAACCGGGCGGGGTCGCACGCCCCGGGGTTGTGTCACGATGCGTTGTGGGCTATGCTCACGCTTTGCGCTGTCCTGTGCCCCCGATCTCAAATACCCCCGACCCCCTCGTCGACGTACGTGCGCGTCCGCGAGGTGTCGTGGTGGCGGTGATCGTGTCCAGCCCGGCGGTGCAGCGTTCTTTCGATCTGCAGGGAAGGACCCCTCTTGGCTGCCTCGCGCACCCCTTCTGCTCCGACCGCCGACGCCATCGCGAACCGCACCGCATCGCGTCGCCTCTCCTTCGCCAAGATCTACGAGCCCCTCGAGGTCCCCGACCTGCTGGGCCTCCAGACCGAGAGCTTCGACTGGCTCCTCGGCAACGAGGCGTGGCAGGCGCGTGTCGCCGCCGCGTCCGCGGCCGGCCGCCAGGACGTGCCCTCGACGTCGGGTCTCGAGGAGATCTTCGAGGAGATCTCCCCGATCGAGGACTTCGGGTCCTCGATGTCGCTGTCGTTCTCCAACCACCGCTTCGAGCCGCCGAAGTACACGGCCGACGAGTGCAAGGAGAAGGACTTCACGTACGCCGCGCCGCTCTTCGTCACCGCGGAGTTCGTCAACTACAACACCGGTGAGATCAAGAGCCAGACGGTCTTCATGGGCGACTTCCCGCTCATGACCGAGCGCGGCACCTTCATCATCAACGGCACCGAGCGCGTCGTCGTCTCCCAGCTCGTCCGCTCGCCCGGGGTCTACTTCGAGCGCGCCGCCGACAAGACGAGCGACAAGGACATCTTCTCGGCGAAGATCATCCCCTCGCGCGGCGCCTGGCTCGAGTTCGAGATCGACAAGCGCGACGCCGTCGGCGTGCGCGTCGACCGCAAGCGCAAGCAGTCCGTCACGGTGCTGCTCAAGGCGCTCGGCCTGACCGAGTCGGAGATCCGCGAGCAGTTCGCCGACTTCCCGTCGGTGCTCGACACGCTCGAGAAGGACCACGTCCACACCCAGGACGAGGCCCTCGTCGACCTGTACCGCAAGATCCGCCCGGGCGAGCCGCCGACGGTCGAGGCCGGCCGCGCGCTGCTCGAGAACTTCTACTTCAACCCGAAGCGCTACGACCTCGCGAAGGTCGGCCGCTACAAGGCGAACAAGAAGCTCGGCATCGACGCGCCGCTCACGGACTCCACGCTCTCCGTCTCGGACGTCGTCGCGACGATCAAGTACCTCGCGGCCCTGCACGCCGACCACGCGTCCATCCCGGGCACCCGGAACGGCGAGGCCGTCGAGGTGCGCGTCGAGACGGACGACATCGACCACTTCGGCAACCGTCGCATCCGCGCCGTCGGCGAGCTCATCCAGAACCAGGTCCGCACCGGCCTGTCCCGGATGGAGCGCGTCGTGCGCGAGCGCATGACGACGCAGGACGTCGAGGCGATCACGCCGCAGACGCTCATCAACATCCGCCCGGTCGTGGCGTCCATCCGCGAGTTCTTCGGCACGTCGCAGCTCTCGCAGTTCATGGACCAGAACAACCCGCTCGCGGGCCTGACGCACAAGCGTCGTCTCTCGGCCCTCGGCCCGGGCGGTCTGTCGCGCGACCGCGCCGGCATGGAGGTCCGTGACGTCCACCCGTCGCACTACGGCCGCATGTGCCCGATCGAGACCCCTGAGGGTCCGAACATCGGTCTGATCGGCTCGCTCGCGTCGTACGGGCGCATCAACCCGTTCGGCTTCATCGAGACGCCGTACCGCAAGGTGACGGCGGGCAAGGTGACCGACGAGGTCGTCTACCTCACGGCCGACGACGAGGACCGCCACGTCATCGCGCAGGCGAACCAGACGCTCAACGCCGACGGCTCCTTCGCGGACGAGCGCGTGCTCGTGCGCACCAAGGGCGGCGAGGTCGAGATCGTCCCCGGCGCGCAGGTCGACTACATGGACGTCTCGCCGCGCCAGATGGTCTCGGTCGCGACGGCGCTCATCCCGTTCCTCGAGCACGACGACGCCAACCGCGCCCTCATGGGTGCGAACATGCAGCGCCAGGCCGTGCCGCTGGTCCGCTCCGAGGCCCCGCTCGTCGGGACCGGCATGGAGTGGCGCGCGGCCGTCGACGCGGGCGACGTCGTCGTCGCGTCGAAGCCCGGTGTCGTCACCGAGGTCTCGGCCGACCTCGTGCTCGTCGCGAACGACGACGGCACGACCGGCAGCTACCGGATCGCGAAGTTCCGCCGCTCCAACCAGGGCACGAGCTACAACCAGCGCGTGCTCGTCGACGAGGGCCAGCGCGTCGAGCCCGGCTCCGTCCTCGCGGACGGCCCGGCGACCGACGAGGGCGAGCTCGCGCTCGGCCGCAACCTCCTCGTGGCGTTCATGTCGTGGGAGGGCCACAACTACGAGGACGCGATCATCCTCAGCCAGCGTCTCGTGCAGGACGACGTGCTCTCCTCGATCCACATCGAGGAGCACGAGGTCGACGCGCGCGACACCAAGCTGGGCCCGGAGGAGATCACGCGGGACATCCCGAACGTCTCCGAGGACGTCCTCGCGGACCTCGACGAGCGCGGCATCATCCGCATCGGCGCCGAGGTCGGCGCGGGCGACGTCCTGGTCGGCAAGGTCACCCCGAAGGGCGAGACCGAGCTGACCCCGGAGGAGCGCCTGCTCCGTGCGATCTTCGGCGAGAAGGCGCGCGAGGTGCGCGACACGTCCCTCAAGGTGCCCCACGGCGAGTCCGGCACGGTCATCGGCGTGCGCGAGTTCAACCGCGAGGACGGCGACGAGCTGCCCGCGGGCGTGAACCAGCTCGTGCGCGTCTACATCGCGCAGCGCCGCAAGATCACGGACGGCGACAAGCTCGCCGGCCGTCACGGCAACAAGGGCGTCATCTCCAAGATCCTGCCCGTCGAGGACATGCCGTTCCTCGCGGACGGGACCCCGGTCGACGTCGTCCTCAACCCGCTGGGCGTCCCCGGTCGCATGAACGTCGGCCAGGTCCTCGAGACCCACCTCGGGTGGGTCGCGAAGCAGGGCTGGGACATCTCGCTGGCCGAGGGCAAGGACCTCTCCTGGCGGGAGAACGTCCCGGAGATCGCCGCGACGTCCGAGCCGGGCCGTCCCGTCGCCACCCCGGTGTTCGACGGCGTCCACGAGGACGCGCTCACGGGCCTGCTCTCGACGACGATCCCGAACCGCGACGGCGACCGCATGGTCGGCGCCGACGGCAAGGCGCGCCTCTTCGACGGCCGCTCCGGCGAGCCGTTCCCCGAGGCGGTGTCGGTGGGCTACATGTACATCCTCAAGCTCCACCACCTGGTCGACGACAAGATCCACGCGCGCTCGACCGGCCCGTACTCGATGATCACGCAGCAGCCGCTGGGTGGTAAGGCGCAGTTCGGCGGCCAGCGCTTCGGCGAGATGGAGGTGTGGGCCCTCGAGGCGTACGGCGCGGCCTACACGCTCCAGGAGCTCCTCACCATCAAGTCGGACGACGTCCCCGGCCGCGTCAAGGTCTACGAGGCGATCGTCAAGGGCGAGAACATCCCCGACTCGGGCATCCCGGAGTCCTTCAAGGTCCTCCTCAAGGAGATGCAGTCGCTGTGCCTGAACGTCGAGGTGCTCTCGAGCGACGGCGTGTCCATCGAGATGCGGGAGTCGGACGACGACGTGTACCGCGCAGCAGAAGAGCTCGGCATCGACCTGTCGCGCCGCCCCAACGCGGCGTCCAGCGTCGACGAGATCTGATCTCGGGCAGGCGGGAGCGGGTCACCCCGCTCCCGCCGACGACCCCGCACCAACCGTCTTTATGGCGTCGGCACCGGCCCCGGCCGGTCCCGGCAGACGAAGGAAGTAGGACAACTTGCTCGACGTCAACGTCTTCGACGAGCTGCGTATCGGCCTGGCCACGGCCGACGACATCCGTGCGTGGTCGCACGGTGAGGTGAAGAAGCCCGAGACCATCAACTACCGCACCCTCAAGCCCGAGAAGGACGGACTCTTCTGCGAGAAGATCTTCGGCCCGACCCGGGACTGGGAGTGCTACTGCGGCAAGTACAAGCGCGTGCGCTTCAAGGGCATCATCTGCGAGCGCTGCGGCGTCGAGGTGACGCGCTCGAAGGTGCGTCGTGAGCGCATGGGCCACATCGAGCTCGCCGCGCCCGTCACGCACATCTGGTTCTTCAAGGGCGTGCCCTCGCGCCTCGGCTACCTGCTCGACCTCGCCCCGAAGGACCTCGAGAAGGTCATCTACTTCGCGGCGTACATGATCACCTCGGTCGACGAGGAGGGCCGCCAGGAGGACCTCCCCAACCTCCAGAACGAGATCGACCTGGAGAAGAAGGAGATCGCGGACGCCCGCGACAACGACATCAACGCCCGCGCCCAGAAGCTCGAGGCCGACCTGGCCGAGCTCGAGGCCGAGGGTGCCAAGGCCGACGCGCGCCGCAAGGTCCGCGACTCGGCCGAGCGCGAGATGGCGCAGATCCGCAAGCGCGCGGACGCGCAGCTCGACCGCCTCGACCAGGTGTGGGACCGCTTCAAGAACCTCAAGGTCGCGGACCTCGAGGGCGACGAGATGCTCTACCGCGCCCTCCAGGACCGCTACGGCACGTACTTCGAGGGCTCGATGGGCGCCGCGGCGATCCAGAAGCGTCTCCAGGACTTCGACCTGGAGGCGGAGGCCGAGTCCCTGCGCGAGACCATCCGCTCGGGCAAGGGCCAGCGCAAGACGCGTGCCCTCAAGCGCCTCAAGGTCGTCAACGCGTTCCTCACGACGACGAACTCGCCCACGGGCATGGTGCTCGACGCCGTCCCGGTCATCCCGCCGGACCTGCGCCCGATGGTGCAGCTCGACGGTGGCCGCTTCGCGACGAGCGACCTCAACGACCTGTACCGCCGCGTGATCAACCGGAACAACCGCCTCAAGCGTCTGCTCGACCTGGGCGCGCCGGAGATCATCGTCAACAACGAGAAGCGGATGCTCCAGGAGGCCGTCGACTCGCTGTTCGACAACGGCCGTCGTGGTCGTCCGGTCACGGGCCCGGGCAACCGCCCGCTGAAGTCCATCTCGGACATGCTCAAGGGCAAGCAGGGTCGTTTCCGTCAGAACCTGCTCGGCAAGCGCGTCGACTACTCGGGCCGTTCGGTCATCGTCGTCGGCCCGCAGCTCAAGCTGCACCAGTGCGGCCTGCCGAAGCAGATGGCGCTCGAGCTGTTCAAGCCGTTCGTCATGAAGCGGCTCGTGGACCTCAACCACGCGCAGAACATCAAGAGCGCCAAGCGCATGGTCGAGCGTGCCCGCCCGGTCGTGTGGGACGTGCTCGAGGAGGTCATCACCGAGCACCCGGTGCTGCTCAACCGTGCGCCGACGCTGCACCGCCTGGGCATCCAGGCGTTCGAGCCGCAGCTCGTCGAGGGCAAGGCGATCCACCTGCACCCGCTCGTGTGCGCCGCGTTCAACGCGGACTTCGACGGTGACCAGATGGCCGTCCACCTGCCCCTGAGCGCGGAGGCGCAGGCCGAGGCCCGCATCCTCATGCTCTCGAGCAACAACATCCTCAAGCCGTCGGACGGTCGTCCGGTGACCATGCCCTCGCAGGACATGATCATCGGTCTGTACCACCTGACGAGCGACCGCAAGGGCGCCGAGGGCGAGGGCCGCGCGTTCGGCTCGGTCGCCGAGGCGATCATGGCGTTCGACCAGGGCACCCTGGACCTGAACGCCGAGGTGAAGATCCGCCTGACGGACCTCGTCCCGCCGGTCTCCGGCTTCGAGGCTCCCGAGGGCTGGGAGGAGGGTCAGCCGATCCTCTTCGACACCACGCTCGGTCGCGCGCTGTTCAACGAGACGCTCCCCGTCGACTACCCGTACGTGAACTCCGTGGTCGACAAGAAGCGCCTCTCGGCGATCGTCAACGAGCTCGCGGAGCGCTACCCGAAGGTCGAGGTCGCGGCGTCGCTCGACGCGCTGAAGGCCGCCGGCTTCCGCTGGGCGACCCGCTCGGGCGTCACGATCGCGATCTCCGACGTCGCCACCCCGGCGGCGAAGGCGGAGATCCTCGAGCAGCACGAGGAGCGCGCGCTCAAGGTCCAGCAGCAGTACGACCGTGGTCTCATCACGGACGACGAGCGCCGTCAGGAGCTCATCGAGATCTGGACCCAGGCGACGGACAAGGTCGCCTCCGTCATGCGCGAGAACCTCGAGGCGAACGACCGCAACACCGTGTACCGCATGGTCGGCTCGGGTGCCCGTGGTAACTGGATGCAGGTGCGTCAGATCGCCGGCATGCGCGGTCTCGTGGCGAACCCGAAGGGCGAGATCATCCCGCGCCCGATCAAGTCCAACTACCGCGAGGGCCTGTCCGTCCTGGAGTACTTCATCGCGACGCACGGCGCCCGCAAGGGTCTGGCGGACACCGCTCTGCGGACCGCCGACTCGGGCTACCTCACGCGTCGTCTCGTGGACGTGTCGCAGGACGTCATCGTCCGCGAGGAGGACTGCGGCACGGAGCGCGGCCTGACGCTGCCGATCGCGGAGGAGCTCGCGGGCATCCTCGTGCGCCACCCGAAGGTGGAGACGAGCGTCTACTCGCGCACCCTCGCGGCCGACCTGGTCGACCCCGACGGGAACGTCGTCGGCAAGGCCGGCGACGACGCGGGCGACGTCCTCATCGACGCCGCGGTGGCCGCGGGCGTCCGCGAGGCCAAGGTCCGCTCGGTCCTCACGTGCGAGTCGCGCGTCGGCACGTGCGCAAAGTGCTACGGGCGCTCGCTCGCCACGGGCAAGCTCGTCGACATCGGCGAGGCGGTCGGCATCATCGCCGCCCAGTCGATCGGTGAGCCGGGCACGCAGCTGACGATGCGTACCTTCCACACCGGTGGTGTCGCCTCCGCGGACGACATCACGCAGGGTCTGCCGCGTGTCACGGAGCTCTTCGAGGCCCGCACCCCCAAGGGTGAGGCGCCCATCGCGGAGTTCTCGGGCCGCATCGCGATCGACGACTCGGAGCGCTCGCGCCGTCTGGTGCTCACGCCGGACGACGGCTCGGAGGAGATCGCCTACCCGGTGACCAAGCGTGCGCGCCTGCTCGTGCAGGACGGCGACCACGTCAACGTCGGCACGCAGCTCGTCCAGGGTGCGGTGGACCCCAAGAAGGTCCTGCGCATCCTCGGCCCGCGCGCCACGCAGAAGCACCTGGTGGACGAGGTCCAGGAGGTCTACCGCTCCCAGGGCGTGGACATCCACGACAAGCACATCGAGGTCATCGTGCGGCAGATGCTGCGTCGCGTGACCGTGCTCGACTCGGGCGACTCGCACCTCCTGCCGGGCGAGCTCGCCGAGCGCGGCCGCTTCGAGGACGCGAACCGTCGTGCGGTGGCGGAGGGCGGCCAGCCGGCCTCCGGCCGTCCCGAGCTGATGGGCATCACGAAGGCGTCGCTCGCGACGGACTCGTGGCTGTCGGCGGCCTCCTTCCAGGAGACGACGCGCGTGCTCACCGAGGCGTCGATGAGCGGTCGTCGCGACCCGCTCCTCGGCCTCAAGGAGAACGTCATCATCGGTAAGCTCATCCCGGCCGGTACCGGTCTGCCCCGGTACACCAAGGTCCAGGTCGAGCCGACCGAGCAGGCCAAGACCGAGCTCTACCCGAGCTTCGGCTACGACGAGATCGACTTCCCGGCGCTCGGCATGGGCTCCGGCGAGGCGATCCCGCTCGAGGACCTGGACTTCGGCGACTACCGCTGAGAGATCACGCCCCGCGTGCTTGTGCCGCGGGTGGCGACCGGCTTGTCCAGAATGTGTACTCGTCAGGGTGGGGTACGGTGCGCGGCTATCTTGGGCTCCGCGTCATCACAGGGGGTGGTGCATGACTGATGGGGGACAGCCATGCGGAAGTTCGTCACGGCGGCGTGCAGCGTCGCTCTGGCCGTGGGTGTGGGACTCGGCACCGCTGGTCCGGCGGCTGCCGGGCTGGAATACCGAGACGGCGGCAAGTGGTACTGGCAGTACACGACGATGATCCTGGAGTCGAACTACTACCACGCCAGCAAGACTCACCGGTCGAGCGTGTCGACGCCTTACGAGACCGTGCGGAGCGCGTGGAAGGCCAAGGGCGTGTGGTCCTACGCCAACACCTCTCCGAACCCGGGCGGGGGCAACTCCTGCAACTACGCGCTCGCGTAGGTCCTGTGGCTGCGGGCGGCTACGTCAGCCGCTCTCAGCAGCGGGTGCAGAGTCCTGACGTTCGGCTTCTTGGAGGGTGCATGCACAGGTACGCAGGTCGAGCCGTCGTGGTGACGGCGTCGCTGGTCATGATGAGCTTCCTCGGGGCCTGCGGGGCCGCCGAGGATGACATGGCAGCAGCGCCCTCTCCCACCGGACCCTCGGACAGTGCCGTGCCCGAGTTCACGGGTCCGTTCGCTGCTGAGTTCGAGCAGGCATACCGGGACACCGCATCGGACTTCGCTCGTGGAGTCCTCGCGGACTCCGTGATCACCGATGCCGAGCACGCGGAGATGGTCGAGCTCTTCACGACATGCCTCGCCGGGAAGGGCATCGCGTTCACGGGGTACAACGCCGACGGAGGCTTTACGACGTCGTCCGCCCCGAACCCGGAGGAAACCGACGCTCTGATCGACGAGTGCTCGGCAACCAGCGGCGAGGACGCAGTCGGCTTCCTTCACGACATCATGCGGACCAATCCCGAGAACCGCGACTGGGCGACGATCGGGGCCGAGTGCCTGGTCGAGGCAGGCGTGGTACCTGCCGACTATGGCGCCGAGGACTACTCCCAGGACAACGAGGGCAGGTTCGTCGAGCTCGACACCCTTCCCACCGATCTCCAGGAGGCGCTGCGGTCGTGCTCCGTGGACCCGCTGGGGATCCTGGAACAGCAGCAGTAGCCGATGGCCTCGTGGACCAAGATCGGCCTCGCCGCCGTGGGCGCCTGTCTGTGCGCCGCGCTCGGCGTGGTCGGAACCGTCGTGTACATGAGACCGGTGACGCCGTCGTCGCTCGCCACCCCTGAGCGCTCGCTGGACTTTCCCGTGGGAGAGGCGGAGTTCGACGACCCACGACCGGTCGAGCTGAGGCTGTCGCGCGGCGACGACCTCGCTCTCACGGTGCCGGCCACCGGCAGGGTCACGACGTCCCGCTGCAAGGCCGGTGTGCCGATGGAGTCGGGGAGCTCCGTGCTGACGGTGGACGGCGTCCCGCTCGTCGGCCTCGCGACATCGGTGCCGTTGTGGCGCGACCTGTCCCTCGGGGACGAGGGGGAGGACGTCACCGCACTCCAGACCGAGCTGGCGCGCCTCGGGTACGAGGTCGATACGGAGGGGCCCTTGCGGAGGGCCGCGCTCCGGGCGTTGCGCGACCTCTACGAGCAGGCGGGCGGGAAGCCCGGTGCTCTCGATCGCGTGACGATCGACCGCATCGTGTGGCTCCCCGCGCCGTCGACGTCGGTCAACGAGTGCCTGGCGACGGTCGGGAGCACGGTTGCGGCGGGGGATCCGGTGGCCTCGGTCCCGGGCGCGCTCGAGAGCGTCACCGTCGCCGAGCCACCCGAGGGGCTGGTTCCTGGCGACCGCGTCCTGGTCGTCGACGGGACGAGCGTCCCCGTCGACGCAGCACTCGCGGTCTCCGACCCGGCGGCACTCGTGCAGCTCAGCCCGCTGCCGTCGCTCCAGCCGACCAGCACCGACGGCGACGCCGGCCGCGCCGGTGCGCCGACCGCCCAGCTCGTGCTCGCCGCGCCGCAGGCGGTGTCGGTCGTCCCGCCGTCCGCGCTGTTCGGCGCAGCGGACGGACGTGGCTGCGTCCTGTCCGACGGCGTGGTGCGCGCGGTCGGCATCGTCGGGTCACAGCTGGGCCAGTCGTTCGTCGTCGTCGACGGGCCGGAGCCCCTCGCGACCGTCGACACGGACCCCGCACCGGGCACGCCGTGCATCTAGAGACGGACGATCTGGGTCATCGGTTCCCTGGCCGCCCGTGGTTGTTCCGGCACCTGGACGCTCGCCTCGAGCCCGGGCGCGTCTACGCGCCGACCGGTCCCTCCGGGTCGGGGAAGAGCACGCTCCTGAGCCTGCTCGCCGGATGGTCCGAACCGACGGAGGGTTCGATCCGTCGTGCGGGGATCAGCCACGTCGGCTGGGTCTTCCAGAACCCGCACGGCACCCCGCGTCGGACGGCCCTCGACCATGTCACGCTCCCCCTCCTGGCCACGGGGCTCGGCCCACGCGCCGCCGAGCGCGAGGCGACCGCGATCCTGGAACGGTTCGCGCTGTCGTCCGTCGCGGCCCAGGAGTTCCGGCGGCTGTCCGGCGGCGAGGCGCAGCGGTTGATGCTCGCGCGCGCCATCGCCGGCCGGCCGGGGTTGCTCCTCGTCGACGAGCCGACCGCGCAGCTCGACCTCCCGACGGCGCGGCGTGTCAACGACGCGATCGCACGGCTGGCGACCGACGCGACGATCGTGGTCGTCGCCACGCACGACGAGCACACCCGCGACGCGTGCACCGACCACGTCGACCTCGCGAGGTTCGAGGCCCGGGACGGAGCCACGACGTGAGGCTCCGGTCGATCCTGCGCGAGGTCGGGCGCAACGTCCTCACCGGGACCACCCGGAGCGTGCTGCTCACGTCGGTGCTCGGGGCGGTCTGTCTGGTACTGCTCGGCGCCGACCTCCTCGCCGTGCGCAGCATCGAGAACGCAGCGACGGCCTTCCGGGAGGCAGGAGGGTCGACGATGACGATCGTCGCGAGCGGGCGGGTCGACGGCGCGCGCTGCGAGGCGCTCGGGCAGATCTCCGGCGTACGAGCAGCAGGGGCCCTGGCGCTCCCGCAGGAGAAGGTGACGGCGGCCAGCCTCCCCGGGGCTCCGCTCCCGGCGGGGTACGCGACGGACGGTTTTCTCTCCGTGGTCCACGCCGACGTCGACCGGGGAGGCGGGGTGGTGCTGTCGGAAGACGCAGCCCGCACCCTGGGGAGGGTCCGGGCAGATGTGCTGGAGACGACGGACGGTCCGACCCGGGTGGCGGGTACCTTTCCCTATCCGGTGGACGGCCGACGGTCGGGGCTCGGGTACCTGGCGTTGCTCCCCGGCGGAGACCGGGCCGTGTTCGACGAGTGCTGGGTGGAGGCCTGGCCGCAGGACGAGCGACTCCGGACGCTCCTGTTCACGACGTTGTTGCCGCCGGCCGACGAGAGCACGGACGACCCGGTCGTCGGCCAGCTCAACGCCTCGCTCGGCGCCGCGTTCGACGGGCACGCCCGGTTCGCGGACCGGATCACACGGTTCGGCGGCGTCGCCGCCGGGGTCTTCGCGCTCCTGCTCGGGATCGTCGCGGTCCGCGCCCGTCGCGTCGAGCTCGCGGCGGCCCTGCACGACAGGGTGCGGGCGGCCGACCTGTGGTCGATGTCGCTCCTCGAGGCGACGGCCTGGGTCGTACCACCCCTCGCGGTGTGCATGGCGACGTCGATGCTCGTGCTCGGAGCTCGGGGCGACCTTCTCCTCGCTGCCGTCCTCGGCGCGCGCGTCGCGATCCCGGCGGGGCTCGGCGCCCTGCTCGGTACCATGTTCGGGCTGGCGCTGACCCGCGAGCGTCATCTCTTCCTCTACGCCAAGGACCGGTGAGACGCGCGGCCCGTCGCGTCCTGATCGCCGACCGCGCGTCTGCCTGCCCGCTGTGGTAGCCTGGTGAACCGTGCCCGCGCCGTCGGGCCCTCCGTGATGTCCCTGGCGGGGCGGTGTCAGCGAGCGATCGCTCCCACCTCCGCGCAGCGGGCTCCGGACGGGCCGATGTGAGTGCCCGGGCACTCCGGATCCCGGTCCTTGCGGCGCCTTCGTGCCCGCGGGCGGGCGACGGACCATCGAGCCGGTGGTAGGTGGCTGCTGCAGCGTGTCTCGCGCTGCGGGTGCCTCGTGCGATCGGCTCCAGCAGCCAGCACGACCACCATCGGGGATAGCCCCGGTAGCTCGAGAAGACACGGAGACGTAGTGCCTACGATCCAGCAGCTCGTCCGCAAGGGGCGGACCTCGAAGGTGGGGAAGTCGAAGACCCCCGCCCTCAAGGGCTCCCCGCAGCGGCGCGGTGTGTGCACGCGCGTGTACACCACCACCCCGAAGAAGCCGAACTCCGCGCTGCGCAAGGTCGCTCGCGTGAAGCTCTCCTCCCAGGTCGAGGTCACGGCCTACATCCCCGGCGTCGGCCACAACCTCCAGGAGCACTCCATCGTGCTCGTGCGCGGCGGTCGTGTGAAGGACCTCCCGGGCGTGCGCTACAAGATCGTGCGCGGCGCGCTCGACACGCAGGGCGTGAAGAACCGCAAGCAGGCCCGCTCCCGCTACGGCGCCAAGAAGGAGAAGAGCTGATGCCTCGCAAGGGCCCGGCCCCGAAGCGGCCGCTCATCGTCGACCCCGTCTACGGGTCGCCCGTCGTCACGCAGCTCATCAACAAGGTGCTGCTCGACGGCAAGAAGTCCACCGCCGAGTCGATCGTCTACGGCGCCCTCGAGGGCGTCCGGGCGAAGACCGACGGCGACCCGGTCGTCGTCCTCAAGCGTGCGCTCGAGAACGTCCGCCCCGCGCTCGAGGTCCGCTCGCGCCGCGTCGGTGGTGCGACCTACCAGGTGCCGGTCGAGGTGCGCCCCGCGCGCGCGACGACGCTCGCGCTGCGCTGGCTCACGGACTACTCGCGCGCACGTCGCGAGAAGTCGATGACGGAGCGCCTCATGAACGAGATCCTCGACGCGAGCAACGGCCTCGGCGCAGCGGTCAAGCGTCGCGAGGACATGCACAAGATGGCGGAGTCCAACAAGGCCTTCGCCCACTACCGCTGGTAGTCCGCACGACGGGCCCCGGGGACCGACGCGTCCCCGGGGCCGTCGGCGGGTCCGAGGCCGGTCACCCCGGTCCGAGCAGCGCCCCCCGACTCAACCCATCTAACGAGGGAAGCAGACCGTGGCACTTGACGTGCTGACCGACCTGAGCAAGGTCCGCAACATCGGCATCATGGCCCACATCGATGCCGGGAAGACCACGACCACCGAGCGCATCCTGTTCTACACGGGTGTGAACTACAAGCTCGGCGAGACGCACGACGGCGCGTCGACGACCGACTGGATGGAGCAGGAGAAGGAGCGCGGCATCACGATCACGTCCGCCGCCGTCTCGTGCTACTGGAACAAGAACCAGATCAACATCATCGACACGCCCGGCCACGTCGACTTCACGGTCGAGGTCGAGCGCTCCCTGCGCGTGCTCGACGGCGCCGTCGCGGTCTTCGACGGCAAGGAGGGCGTGGAGCCCCAGTCCGAGACGGTGTGGCGCCAGGCGGACAAGTACAACGTCCCCCGCATCTGCTTCGTCAACAAGATGGACAAGCTCGGCGCGGACTTCTACTTCACCGTCGACACCATCATCAACCGTCTCAAGGCCAAGCCGCTGGTCATCCAGCTGCCGATCGGCGCCGAGAGCGACTTCACCGGCGTCGTCGACCTCATCGAGATGAAGGCGCTCGTCTGGCACGGGGAGACCCAGCTCGGCGAGGCGTACGACACCGAGGAGATCCCCGCGGACCTGGTCGAGAAGGCCGAGCGGTACCGCAGCGAGCTCGTCGAGGCCGTCGCCGAGGCCGACGAGGAGCTGCTGGAGAAGTACCTCGGCGGCGAGGAGCTGACGGTCGCCGAGATCAAGTCCGGCATCCGCAAGCTCGTCATCGCGGGCGAGGCGTTCCCGGTCCTCTGCGGTTCCGCGTTCAAGAACAAGGGCGTCCAGCCCATGCTCGACGCGGTCATCGACTACCTGCCGTCGCCCCTCGACGTGCCGGCGATCGACGGTCACGACCCCAAGGACGAGGAGAAGGTCGTCCAGCGTCACCCCGACGCCTCGGAGCCGTTCTCCGCGCTCGCCTTCAAGGTCGCGGCGCACCCGTTCTTCGGCAAGCTCACCTACGTGCGCGTGTACTCCGGTCGCGTCGAGCCCGGCCAGCAGGTCGCGAACTCGACCAAGGGCAAGAAGGAGCGCATCGGCAAGATCTTCCAGATGCACTCCAACAAGGAGAACCCGGTCGACGAGGCGAGCGCCGGTCACATCTACGCGGTCATCGGCCTCAAGGACACCACGACCGGTGACACGCTGAGCGACATGGCGAACCCGGTGATCCTCGAGTCGATGAGCTTCCCGGAGCCCGTCATCGACGTCGCGATCGAGCCGAAGACGAAGGCTGACCAGGAGAAGCTCTCCACGGCGATCCAGAAGCTCGCCGAGGAGGACCCGACGTTCCGCGTCAAGCTGGACGACGAGACCGGCCAGACCGTCATCGGCGGCATGGGCGAGCTCCACCTCGACATCCTCGTCGACCGCATGCGTCGCGAGTTCAAGGTCGAGGCCAACGTCGGCAAGCCGCAGGTCGCGTACCGCGAGACCATCCGCCGCAAGGCGGAGAAGATCGAGTACACGCACAAGAAGCAGACCGGTGGGTCCGGGCAGTTCGCGAAGGTCCAGGTGACCTTCGAGCCGCTCGACACGGCCGAGGGCGAGCTCTACGAGTTCTCCAACGCCGTCACCGGTGGTCGCATCCCGCGCGAGTACATCCCGAGCGTCGACGCCGGTATCCAGTCCGCGATGGAGCTCGGCGTGCTCGCCGGCTTCCCGCTGGTCGGGGTGAAGGCGACCCTGCTCGACGGCGCCTACCACGAGGTCGACTCCTCGGAGATGGCGTTCAAGATCGCCGGCTCGATGGTCCTCAAGGAGGGCGTCAAGCGGGCGGACCCGGTTCTGCTGGAGCCGGTGATGGCGGTCGAGGTGCGTACGCCCGAGGAGTACATGGGCGACGTCATCGGCGACCTGAACTCACGTCGTGGAATGATCCAGTCCATGGAGGACGCGACGGGTGTGAAGGTCGTCCGGGCCCAAGTACCGTTGTCAGAGATGTTCGGGTACATCGGTGACCTCCGGTCCAAGACCCAGGGGCGCGCGGTGTACTCGATGCAGTTCGACAGCTACGCCGAGGTTCCTCGGAACGTTGCCGAAGAGATCATCAAGAAGACCCGGGGCGAGTGAGTCCCCACAGGTCGAAGACCCGCACAACCATCAACCTGTAGGAAACCGCAACGCCCCGCGGATGTAAGATCTCTCGGTCGACATTCGCAACGTTCGGCACATCTACCCAAGTCCCAGGAGGACCCCAGTGGCTAAGGCCAAGTTCGAGCGGACCAAGCCGCACGTCAACGTCGGCACCATCGGTCACGTCGACCACGGTAAGACGACGCTCACGGCGGCGATCTCGAAGACGCTCGCGGACACGTACCCGGACCTGCCGGCGAACACGCAGCGCAACTTCGACGAGATCGACGCGGCTCCCGAGGAGAAGCAGCGCGGTATCACGATCAACATCGCGCACATCGAGTACGAGACGCCGAAGCGCCACTACGCGCACGTCGACGCCCCGGGTCACGCCGACTACATCAAGAACATGATCACCGGTGCCGCCCAGATGGACGGCGCGATCCTGGTGGTCGCCGCGACCGACGGCCCGATGGCCCAGACGCGCGAGCACGTCCTGCTCGCCCGCCAGGTCGGCGTGCCGTACCTGCTCGTCGCGCTGAACAAGTCGGACATGGTCGACGACGAGGAGATCCTCGAGCTCGTCGAGATGGAGGTGCGCGAGCTCCTCTCCTCGCAGGAGTTCGACGGCGACAACGCGCCGGTCGTGCGCGTGTCGGGTCTCAAGGCGCTCGAGGGCGACCCCGAGTGGACCGCGAAGATCCTCGAGCTCATGGAGGCCGTGGACGAGAACGTCCCGGAGCCCGTCCGCGAGCTCGACAAGCCGTTCCTCATGCCCGTCGAGGACGTCTTCACGATCACCGGTCGTGGCACCGTCGTCACCGGCAAGGTGGAGCGTGGCACGCTCGACCTCAACTCGGACGTCGAGATCGTCGGCATCCGCGCGCCCCAGAAGACCACGGTCACGGGCATCGAGACGTTCCACAAGCAGATGGACCAGGCTCAGGCCGGCGACAACACCGGTCTGCTCCTGCGCGGCATCAAGCGCGAGGACGTCGAGCGCGGCCAGGTCGTCGTCAAGCCGGGCTCGATCACCCCGCACACCAACTTCGAGGCGCAGGTCTACATCCTGGGCAAGGACGAGGGCGGCCGTCACAACCCGTTCTACTCGAACTACCGTCCGCAGTTCTACTTCCGGACCACCGACGTCACCGGCGTCATCACGCTGCCCGAGGGCACCGAGATGGTCATGCCCGGCGACAACACCGAGATGACGGTCGAGCTCATCCAGCCGATCGCCATGGAGGAGGGCCTCGGCTTCGCCATCCGCGAGGGTGGCCGCACCGTCGGCTCGGGCCGCGTCACCAAGATCCTCAAGTGATCTGACGCTGCCTCCGCAGCACTCGTCGAAGGCCCGGTCCCGTCCGCGGGGCCGGGCCTTCGGCCTGCGGTCCGCCGCCCTGTGCGGTGGCACCGCGGTCACACCTGCGGTCACCGTCACAGCACCCGCCCCGGTCCCGACTTGGCCCGGGCGGGCTTCGTGTGGCAGACTGTTCAGGTTGCCTGTTACGGGTGCGCTCTTTCACGTGTCGAACAGTGTGTTGAACCGGTCCTCCCGAGGAGGGCCAGGACCCCGGGATCTCGTCCCGGGTCTGCGGGTTGAGCTCTCTGTCGCCATGGATCGAGTACCCCGCGGAACACACGTTCCGACCAGGCTCGCACAAACGTTGTGGTCTGCTCCGCGGAGCCGTGCGTCAGCACGGTGCGGACGCCGGTCCACATATCCAACGGCCCTGCGTCTCTCGGCGCGTGCGCCCAGGTGCGTCGCGACTACGCGACACGCCCGAGCGCGGGGGTCGGACAGCTAGCGGTTCGAGAGAGAGAGTCAGACGACGCCATGGCGGGACAGAAGATCCGCATCCGGCTCAAGTCCTACGACCACGAGGTCATCGACAGCTCGGCGCGCAAGATCGTCGACACGGTGACGCGCGCTGGTGCAACGGTCGTGGGTCCGGTGCCGCTGCCGACGGAGAAGAACGTCTTCTGCGTCATCCGGTCGCCTCACAAGTACAAGGACAGCCGCGAGCACTTCGAGATGCGCACGCACAAGCGGCTGATCGACATCATCGATCCCACGCCGAAGGCCGTCGACTCGCTCATGCGTCTCGACCTGCCTGCCGACGTGAACATCGAGATCAAGCTCTGAGGCTGGAGGACATCATGACTATTCCCCAGCAGAACGCGCGCCCGGTCACCGCGGTGCTCGGCACGAAGCTCGGGATGACGCAGCTCTGGGACGAGGCCGGTCGCCTCGTGCCCGTGACCGTCGTCGCCGTCGGGACGAACGTCGTGACGCAGGTGCGCACGGCCGACGCCGACGGGTACGCCGCCGTGCAGCTCGCCTACGGCCAGATCGACCCGCGCAAGGTCACGAAGCCGCTCAAGGGCCACTTCGAGAAGGCCGGCGTCACGCCGCGCCGTCACGTCGCCGAGGTCCGTACCACCGACGCCGCCGAGTACTCGCTCGGCCAGGAGATCACCGCGGAGGCCTTCGAGGCCGGCGCCGTGGTCGACGTCGTGGGCACGACCAAGGGCAAGGGCACCGCCGGTGTCATGAAGCGCCACGGCTTCTCCGGCGTGGGCGCCTCGCACGGTGCGCACCGCAACCACCGCAAGCCGGGCTCGATCGGCGGGGCCTCGACCCCGTCGCGCGTGTTCAAGGGCCTGCGCATGGCCGGTCGCATGGGCAACGCCCGCCAGACCACCCAGAACCTGACCGTCCACGCGGTCGACGCCGAGAAGGGTCTGCTGCTCGTCAAGGGCGCGGTTCCCGGCCCCAAGGGCGGCGTCGTCCTCGTGCGCAGCGCCGCGAAGGGAGCGTGAACACCATGTCCGCTCTGACCGTTGACGTGCTGGACCCCAAGGGCAAGAAGGCCGGCACCGCCGAGCTCCCCGCCGAGGTGTTCGACGTCGAGCTCAACGTCCCGCTGATCCACCAGGTCGTCGTCGCCCAGCGTGCCGCTGCACGCCAGGGCACCCACGACACCAAGAGCCGCGGCGAGGTCCGCGGTGGTGGTCGCAAGCCGTACAAGCAGAAGGGCACCGGCCGCGCCCGCCAGGGTTCGACCCGTGCGCCGCAGTTCGCCGGCGGTGGCACCGTCCACGGCCCGACGCCGCGCTCGTACGACCAGCGGACGCCCAAGAAGATGAAGGCCGCCGCGCTCCGCGGTGCCCTCTCGGACCGCGCCCGCAACGGCCGTGTCCACGTCGTGACCGGCTTCGGCGTCGACGGCCTGCCGTCGACCAAGACCGCCGTCTCGACGCTCGCCAAGCTCTCCGAGCGCAAGCACGTCCTCGTGGTCACCGAGCGTGGCGACGAGCTGACGATCAAGTCGCTGCGGAACGTCGAGCAGGTCCACCTCCTGGTGGCCGACCAGCTCAACACCTACGACGTGCTCGTCTCCGACGACGTCGTCTTCACGCAGGGCGCGCTCGACGCGTTCCTGGCGGGCCCGGCCACGGGTCGCTCCGCGAAGGCCGTCGCCACCTCCACCGAGGCGGACGAGACTGCTGCCGAGGAGGCCGCGAAGTGACCACCGTGACCAAGGACCCCCGTGACGTGATCCTCGCGCCGGTCGTCTCCGAGAAGAGCTACGGCCTGCTCGACGAGGGCAAGTACACGTTCGTCGTCGACCCGCGGGCCAACAAGACCGAGATCAAGATCGCCGTCGAGCAGATCTTCTCCGTCAAGGTGGCCTCGGTGAACACGATCAACCGCAAGGGCAAGACGCGTCGCACGCGTTTCGGCCTGGGCAAGCGCAAGGACACCAAGCGTGCGATCGTCACCCTCCGCGAGGGCACGATCGACATCTTCGGCTGAGCCGACGAGAGCAGATTGAGGACAGATCCCCATGGGAATCCGTAAGTACAAGCCGACGACGCCCGGCCGCCGCGGCGCGAGCGTCGCCGACTTCGCCGAGATCACGCGCTCGCAGCCGGAGAAGTCTCTGGTCCGCCCGCTCTCGAAGAGCGGCGGCCGCAACAGCTCCGGCCGGATCACCACCCGTCACAAGGGTGGTGGCCACAAGCGTGCGTACCGCGTGATCGACTTCCGTCGCCACGACAAGGACGGCGTGCCCGCCAAGGTCGCGCACATCGAGTACGACCCCAACCGCACGGCGCGCATCGCGCTCCTGCACTACGCGGACGGCGAGAAGCGCTACATCATCGCGCCGGCCAAGCTCAAGCAGGGCGACGTCGTCGAGAACGGTGCGGGCGCGGACATCAAGCCCGGCAACAACCTGCCGCTGCGCAACATCCCGACCGGTACGGTCATCCACGCCATCGAGCTCAAGCCCGGTGGCGGCGCGAAGATCGCCCGCTCGGCCGGTGCCTCCGTGCAGCTCGTCGCCAAGGACGGGCCGTACGCGCAGCTGCGCATGCCCTCCGGCGAGATCCGCAACGTCGACCTGCGCTGCCGCGCGACGGTCGGCGAGGTGGGCAACGCCGAGCAGTCGAACATCAACTGGGGCAAGGCCGGCCGCATGCGCTGGAAGGGCAAGCGCCCGACCGTCCGCGGTGTCGCCATGAACCCGATCGACCACCCGCACGGTGGTGGTGAGGGCAAGACGTCCGGTGGTCGCCACCCGGTGAGCCCGTGGGGCCAGCCGGAGGGCCGTACCCGCCGTCCGAACAAGCCGAGCGACAAGCTGATCGTGCGTCGTCGCCGTACCGGCAAGAAGCGCTGATAGGAGCCTGGAGACATGCCTCGTAGCCTGAAGAAGGGCCCCTTCGTCGACGGCCACCTGCAGAAGAAGGTGGACGCTCAGAACGAGAAGGGGACCAAGAACGTCATCAAGACCTGGTCCCGTCGGTCGGTCATCACGCCCGACTTCCTCGGTCACACGTTCGCCGTGCACGACGGTCGCAAGCACACGCCGGTGTTCGTCACCGAGTCGATGGTCGGCCACAAGCTCGGCGAGTTCGCTCCCACGCGGACCTTCCGCGGCCACGTGAAGGACGACAAGAAGGGTCGTCGCCGCTGACCCCCGGGTCAGTCTGGTGACGACCTGGACGGTCAAGAGACAAGAAGGCAGGACAGCAATGGAAGCCAAGGCGCAGGCGCGGTTCGTCCGTGTCACGCCCCAGAAGGCCCGGCGCGTCGTGGACCTCATCCGTGGCAAGCAGGCCTCCGAGGCCGTCGCGGTGCTGAAGTTCGCACCGCAGGCGGCGAGCGAGCCCGTCCGCAAGGTCGTGGAGAGCGCCATCGCGAACGCCCGGGTGAAGGCAGACCGTGCGAGCGAGGCGTTCGAGGAGCAGGAGCTCGTCGTGCGTGAGGCGTTCGTCGACGAGGGTCCGACCCTCAAGCGTTTCCGCCCGCGGGCCCAGGGCCGTGCGAACCGCATCCTCAAGCGCACCAGCCACATCACCGTGGTCGTCGCTCCGCGTGAGAACACGAAGGGAAGTGCCCGATAGTGGGACAGAAGGTTCACCCGCACGGGTACCGCCTCGGCATCACCACCGACCACCGGTCGCGCTGGTTCGCCGACAGCACCAAGCCCGGACAGCGGTACCGCGACTACGTCCGCGAGGACGTCCAGATCCGCAAGCTCATGAGCACCGGTCTCGAGCGCGCAGGCATCTCCAAGGTCGAGATCGAGCGCACCCGTGACCGCGTCCGCGTGGACATCCACACGGCGCGCCCCGGCATCGTCATCGGTCGCCGCGGCGCCGAGGCGGACCGCATCCGCGGCGAGCTGGAGAAGCTCACCGGCAAGCAGGTGCAGCTCAACATCCTCGAGGTGAAGAACGCCGAGGTCGACGCGCAGCTCGTCGCCCAGGGCATCGCCGAGCAGCTCGCGAGCCGCGTCTCGTTCCGTCGTGCGATGCGCAAGGGCATCCAGTCGGCGCAGCGCGCCGGTGCCAAGGGCATCCGCGTGCAGGTCTCCGGCCGCCTCGGCGGCGCGGAGATGAGCCGGTCGGAGTTCTACCGCGAGGGTCGTGTGCCGCTGCACACGCTCCGCGCGTACATCGACTACGGCTTCTTCGAGGCCCGCACGACCTTCGGCCGCATCGGCGTGAAGGTCTGGATCTACAAGGGCGACGTCACCGAGAAGGAGTTCGCCGCGCAGCAGGCCACGGCCGCTCCGCGCCAGGGCCGTGGCGGCCCGCGCGGTGAGCGTGGCGGCGACCGTCGTGGTGGTGGCCGTCGTCCCGAGCGTTCGGGCGAGCGGACCTCCGGGTCCGAGGCGCCGGCCGCGGCTGAGCAGTCCGCTCCTGCCGCGGAGGCGAAGGCCCCTGAGACCGGAACGGAGGCCTGAGTCATGCTGATCCCGCGCAGGCTCAAGCACCGCAAGCAGCACCACCCGTCGCGCTCCGGCGCGGCGAAGGGTGGCACGCAGATCGCGTTCGGCGAGTACGGCATCCAGGCTCTCGAGCCGGCGTACGTCACCAACCGTCAGATCGAGGCTGCTCGTATCGCGATGACCCGCCACATCAAGCGTGGCGGCAAGGTCTGGATCAACATCTACCCGGACCGTCCCCTGACCAAGAAGCCTGCCGAGACCCGCATGGGTTCCGGTAAGGGTTCGCCCGAGTGGTGGGTCGCCAATGTCAAGCCCGGCCGCATCGTCTTCGAGCTGGCCGGTGTCCCGGAGGACCTGGCTCGCGAGGCGATGCGTCGCGCGATCCACAAGCTCCCGATGAAGTGCCGTTTCGTGGTGCGCGAGGGTGGTGGCAACTGATGGCAATCGGAACGAAGGGGCTCGCCCCCGTCGACCTCGACGCCATGGACGACGAGACGCTCGTCGCCGAGCTCAAGAAGGTCAAGGAGGAGCTCTTCAACCTCCGCTTCCAGTCGGCCACCGGCCAGCTGGAGAGCCACGGGCGCCTCAAGGCCGTCCGCCGCGACATCGCGCGGATCTACACGATCCTGCGTGAGCGCGAGCTCGGCATCCGTACCGCGCCGAGTGCCGAGTGAGTGAGGCTGGAATGAGCGAGAACGCAACGAACGCGCCCGAGGCGGCCGAGGAGCGCGCGAACCGCAAGACGCGCCGCGGCTACGTCGTGAGCGACAAGATGGACAAGACCGTGGTGGTCGAGGTCGAGGACCGGGTCAAGCACCCGCTCTACGGCAAGGTCATCCGCCGCACGAGCAAGGTCAAGGCGCACGACGAGCAGAACTCTGCCGGCGTGGGCGACCTGGTGCTCATCATGGAGACCCGCCCGCTGTCCGCGACCAAGCGGTGGCGCCTCGCGGAGATCCTCGAGAAGGCCAAGTGATCCACCGGTCGTGACGGGCGGGCCCGCTCGCTCGTCACGACCGCTCTCGTGCCGCACCGCGGTGCGGCAACCAGTGAGGACAGGTCGGGCGGGTCCACCGCCCGGTCCTGGCCGGTTCACCCGCGAGGGACCCGGCACTGACAGCTACCCGTTCGGCAAGGCTCGCCCCGCGCGAGAACCGGCTCGACGACAGGAGTTCATTACATGATCCAGCAGGAGTCGCGACTTCGTGTCGCCGACAACACGGGTGCCAAGGAGATTCTCTGCATCCGCGTTCTCGGTGGCTCGGGCCGTCGCTACGCCGGAATCGGCGACGTCATCGTCGCAACCGTCAAGGACGCGATCCCGGGCGGCAACGTGAAGAAGGGTGACGTGGTCAAGGCCGTCGTCGTCCGCACCGCCAAGGAGCGCCGTCGTCCGGACGGTTCCTACATCAAGTTCGACGAGAACGCCGCCGTGATCCTCAAGAACGACGGCGAGCCGCGCGGGACGCGCATCTTCGGCCCGGTCGGGCGCGAGCTGCGCGACAAGCGGTTCATGAAGATCATCTCGCTGGCTCCGGAGGTGCTCTGACCATGGCCAAGATCAAGAAGGGCGACCTCGTCGTCGTCATCGCCGGCAAGGACAAGGGCAAGCAGGGCCGCGTCCTCGAGGTGCTCACCGACCGTGACCGCGTCATCGTCGAGGGCGTCCAGCGCATCACCAAGCACACCAAGGTCGGCCAGTCGCAGCGCGGCACGCGGACCGGTGGGATCGAGACCGTCGAGGCGCCGATCCACATCAGCAACGTGATGGTCGTCGACCCGGAGACCAAGAAGGGCACCCGCGTCGGGTACCGCACCGAAGAGGTCGAGCGTGACGGCCGCAAGCGCACCGTGCGCGTGCGTGTCGCCAAGCGCTCCGGGAAGGACATCTGATGAGCACCGAGATCGTTGCCCCCGAGGTGCCTCGCCTGAAGCAGCGCTACCGCGAGGAGATCGTCGCCGGTCTGCGCGAGGAGTTCGGGCACGAGAACGTCAACCAGGTCGCCCGCGTCACGAAGATCGTCGTGAACATGGGTGTCGGTGACGCCGCCAAGGACTCGAAGCTCATCGAGGGCGCCATCCGCGACCTGTCCGCGATCACCGGCCAGAAGCCGCAGGTGACCAAGGCCCGCAAGTCCATCGCGCAGTTCAAGCTGCGCGAGGGCATGCCGATCGGCGCGCACGTCACGCTGCGCGGCGACCGCATGTGGGAGTTCCTGGACCGCCTCCTGTCGATCGCCCTGCCGCGCATCCGCGACTTCCGCGGCCTGTCGCCCAAGCAGTTCGACGGGCACGGCAACTACACGTTCGGTCTCACGGAGCAGTCCATGTTCCACGAGATCGACCAGGACAAGATCGACCGTGTCCGCGGTATGGACATCACGATCGTGACCACGGCGACGACCGATGACGAGGGCCGCTCCCTGCTGCGCCGTCTCGGCTTCCCCTTCAAGGAGAACTGACATGGCGAAGAAGGCCCTGATCAACAAGGCGGCCGCCAAGCCGAAGTTCGCGGTCCGCGCCTACACCCGGTGCCAGAAGTGCGGTCGTCCGCACTCGGTGTACCGCAAGTTCGGCCTGTGCCGCATCTGCGTGCGCGAGATGGCCCACCGTGGCGAGCTTCCCGGCGTCACCAAGAGCAGCTGGTAACAACTACGTCGTAGGTCCTGGCGGAGCGCGCCGCACGGCGCGCTCCCGCCCGGATACCACGTCGAGGAAGGGCTAGAGCCCGATGACGATGACCGACCCGATCGCAGACATGCTGACGCGTCTGCGGAACGCGAACTCGGCTTACCACGAGACGGTGACCATGCCGTACTCGAAGCTGAAGTCGCACATTGCCGAGATCCTCCAGGCCGAGGGCTACATCTCCGGCTGGAGCGTCGAGGACGCGACGGTGGGCAAGAACCTCACCATCCAGCTGAAGTTCGGCCCGAACCGTGAGCGCAGCCTCGCCGGCGTGCGCCGCGTGTCCAAGCCGGGCCTGCGCAAGTACGCCAAGTCCACCGAGCTGCCGAAGGTTCTCGGCGGCCTGGGCGTGGCGATCCTGTCCACGTCCTCCGGCCTGCTCACCGACAAGCAGGCCGCCAAGAAGGGCGTGGGCGGCGAAGTCCTCGCCTACGTCTGGTAATCCGGAAAGGAGATACGCCATGTCTCGAATCGGCAAGATCCCCGTTCCGGTTCCCGCCGGAGTGGACGTCACCATCAGCGGTGCGCTCGTGACCGTGAAGGGGCCCAAGGGCTCCCTCGAGCACCACGTGCCCGCCCCCATCCAGGTCGCTCAGGAGGACGGCACCCTCGTGGTGACGCGCCCGAACGACGAGCGCGAGTCCCGCGCGCTGCACGGCCTCACGCGCACCCTCCTGGCGAACATCGTCGAGGGCGTGACGCAGGGCTACGAGAAGAAGCTCGAGATCGTCGGCACCGGTTACCGCGTGACGGCCAAGGGCTCGGACCTCGAGTTCGCCCTCGGCTTCAGCCACCCGGTCGTCGTGACGCCGCCCGCGGGCATCGCGTTCGCGGTCGAGAGCCCGACGAAGTTCTCGGTCTCCGGCATCGACAAGCAGCAGGTCGGCGAGGTCGCAGCGAACATCCGCAAGATCCGCAAGCCCGAGCCGTACAAGGGCAAGGGTGTGCGTTACGCCGGCGAGGTCGTCCGCCGCAAGGTCGGAAAGGCTGGTAAGTAACGATGGCTCTGAAGGTTCTCGGCAAGGGCAAGGCCGTCGCGCGTCAGCGCCGCCACCTCCGCCTGCGCAAGAAGATCAAGGGGACCGCCGCTCGTCCGCGCCTCGTGGTGACGCGCTCCACGCGCCACATCACGGCCCAGGTCGTGGACGACACGATCGGTCAGACGGTCGCGTCGGCCTCGTCGCTCGAGGCGGACCTGCGTGCGCTCGACGGCGACAAGAGCGCCAAGGCCCGCAAGGTCGGCGAGCTCGTCGCCGAGCGTGCGAAGGCCAAGGGCGTCGACGCGGTCGTCTTCGACCGTGGCGGCAACAAGTACCACGGTCGGGTCGCTGCGGTCGCCGACGGCGCCCGCGAGGGCGGTCTGTCCCTGTGACGACGCCGACCATCCCCACACGGAAGCAAAGGATTCTCTGATGGCTGCAGGGCAGCGCAGCAACACCGGCGCCCCCACGGGTGCCGCCAACGAGTCGAGCGACCAGAACGCGCGCGGGGGGCGCCGCGACGACCGTCGTGGTGACCGTCGCGACGGTCGCCGTGGCGACGCAGCCGAGAAGAACGCCTTCGTCGAGCGCGTCGTCACCATCAACCGCGTCGCCAAGGTCGTCAAGGGCGGCCGTCGCTTCAGCTTCACCGCGCTGGTCGTGGTGGGCGACGGCGACGGCACCGTCGGTGTCGGCTACGGCAAGGCGAAGGAGGTGCCCGCGGCGATCGCCAAGGGTGTCGAGGAGGCCAAGAAGAACTTCTTCAAGGTCCCGCGCATCCAGGGCACCATCCCGCACCCCATCCAGGGTGAGGCCGCCGCCGGCGTCGTCTTCCTCCGTCCGGCCGCTCCCGGTACCGGTGTGATCGCCGGTGGTCCGGTGCGCGCCGTGCTGGAGTGCGCCGGCATCCACGACGTGCTGAGCAAGTCGCTCGGCTCGTCGAACGCGATCAACATCGTGCACGCGACCGTCGAGGCCCTGCGCAACCTGGAGCAGCCCGAGGCTGTCGCCGCGCGCCGTGGTCTCCCGCTCGAGGACGTGGCCCCGGCCGCGCTCCTGCGTGCCCGTGCTGCGGGGGTGAACGCCTGATGGCCAGGCTCAAGGTGACCCAGACGAAGTCCGCCATCGGCGGCAAGCAGAACCAGCGCGACACGCTGCGCACTCTGGGCCTCAAGCGGATCGGCGACACCGCCGTGAAGGAGGACCGCCCGGAGATCCGCGGCATGGTCGCGACGGTGGCGCACCTCGTCACCGTTGAGGAGGTCGAGTGACCATGGCTGAGAAGGCCACCAAGGAGACCGCCGAGGCTCCGAAGAAGAAGGCTGCTGCCAAGGCCCCCGCGAAGGCGGAGGCCGCGACTGCCGAGAAGCAGTCGGGCAAGCAGACCGAGGGTGCCGGCGGCACGCTCAAGATCCACCACCTGCGTCCGGCTCCCGGCGCCAAGAAGGCCAAGACCCGCGTGGGTCGTGGTGAGGCGTCGAAGGGTAAGACGGCGGGCCGCGGTACCAAGGGTACGAAGGCTCGTTACCAGGTTCCCGAGCGCTTCGAGGGCGGGCAGATGCCTCTGCACATGCGCCTCCCGAAGCTGCGCGGCTTCAAGAACCCGTTCCGCACCGAGTACCAGGTCGTGAACCTGGACAAGCTCGCGGCGCTGTACCCCGAGGGTGGCCAGGTCACCGTCGAGGACCTCGTCGCGAAGGGCGCGGTCCGCAAGGGCCAGCTCGTCAAGGTGCTCGGCACGGGCGAGATCACCGTCAAGCTCGAGGTCGCGGTCGACGCCCTCTCGGGCGCCGCGCGCGAGAAGATCCTCGCGGCCGGCGGTTCGGTCTCGGAGGACTGACACCCCTGGACAGGGCCGGTGGCGCGCTCGCGCCGTCGGCCCTGTCCGCGTCTGGGGAGGCCCTCCCGCACGACCCGTGGTCCGTCCGGCAGCGCGCCACGGTTAGACTCTCCGACGGTTGTCTCCCCGCACCCCGGGGTGACCGCCGTCACTCGCAGGTCCACGGTCGGTCCGTCCGGTCGTCGGGACCGACTTGCCGTTCGACGCGGCGCTACGGCTAGGGTGCCTCTTGGCGCCCGTGCCGTGCGTCACACCTCGCCGGGCCTCCCGGCGACACGACATCCCGCCTCGGCGGGCCAGGAGGATAGGTGCTCAGCGCATTCGCCCGGGCTTTCCGGACGCCCGACCTGCGGCGCAAGCTGCTGTTCACGATCGCGATCATGGCGATCTTCCGGGTGGGGTCGTTCATCCCCACGCCGGGTGTGGACTACCCCAACGTGCAGCAGTGCATCGACGAGACCGCCGACGGCAACGACCTGCTCGGCCTCGTCAACCTCTTCAGCGGTGGTGCACTGCTCCAGCTGTCGATCTTCGCGCTCGGCATCATGCCGTACATCACCGCGAGCATCATCGTCCAGCTGCTGCGCGTCGTGATCCCTCGCTTCGAGGCGCTCCACAAGGAGGGCCAGTCGGGCCAGGCGAAGCTCACGCAGTACACGCGCTACCTGACGATCGCCCTCGCCATCCTCCAGTCGACGACCGTCATCACGACGGCGCGCAACGGCCTGCTCTTCCAGGGCTGCTCGGTGGACGTCATCCCCGACGGCAGCTTCCTGACGATGGCGCTCATGGTCATCACCATGACCGCGGGCACCGGCCTCATCATGTGGCTCGGCGAGCTCATCACCGAGCGCGGCGTCGGCAACGGCATGTCGCTCCTCATCTTCACGTCGATCGCCGCGAGCTTCCCGACCGCCCTGTGGTCGATCGCCGGTGGTGCGAACGGCGCGACGAACTTCATCATCATGATCGCGGTCATCGTGGTCGTCATCGGCCTGGTCGTGTTCGTCGAGCAGTCCCAGCGCCGCGTCCCCGTCCAGTACGCCAAGCGCATGGTCGGGCGCCGCATGTACGGCGGGTCGAGCACCTACATCCCGATCAAGATCAACATGGCCGGCGTCATCCCGGTCATCTTCGCGGCCTCGTTGCTCGCGGTCCCGGGCCTCATCGCGCAGTTCGGCGACCAGAGCGCCGACTGGGTCATCTGGGTCAGCACGAACCTGGCCGACCCGGCCGCGCCGCTGCACATCGTGCTGTACGTGCTGATGATCCTGTTCTTCTGCTTCTTCTACACGTCGATCACGTTCAACCCGGACGAGGTCGCGGACAACATGAAGAAGTACGGCGGCTTCATCCCCGGCATCCGTGCCGGGCGGCCGACCGCCGAGTACCTCGACTACGTCATCACCCGCATCACGTCCGCGGGCTCCATCTACCTCGCGCTCGTCGCCCTGCTGCCGACGCTGGTCCTCATCGGGCTCGGCGTGAGCACGAACATCCCGTTCGGTGGCTCCTCGATCATCATCGTCGTCGGCGTCGGCCTGGAGACGGTCAAGCAGATCAACTCTCAGCTGCAGCAGCGCCACTACGAAGGGTTCCTCCGTTGAGCAACGCCACCGACGGCCAGTCCACCTCGCGTCCCGCGCGCCTCGTCATCATGGGCCCGCAGGGCGCGGGCAAGGGGACGCAGGCCGCCCGGCTCGCCGAGCAGCTCGCCATCCCCGCGATCTCGACCGGAGACATCTTCCGGGCGAACATCAAGGGCGGCACCGAGCTCGGCAGGCTCGCGCAGGAGTACACCGCGAAGGGCGACCTCGTCCCCGACTCGGTGACGAACGCGATGG
Organism: Cellulosimicrobium sp. 22598; assembly: GCF_052044445.1. Taxonomy (NCBI): domain Bacteria; kingdom Bacillati; phylum Actinomycetota; class Actinomycetes; order Micrococcales; family Promicromonosporaceae; genus Cellulosimicrobium; species Cellulosimicrobium sp. 22598. Next base: position 102,766 of record NZ_JBQEMZ010000011.1, on the reverse strand, counting down.
TGCGCGACCGTCTCGCCCAGGACGACGCGGCGCAGGGGTTCATCCTCGACGGGTACCCCCGCAACGCGGCCCAGGTCGTCGAGCTCGACGCGATCCTCGCCGACCTGGGTGTCGCGCTCGACGGCGTCGTGGAGCTCACGGCCGACCGCGACGAGCTCCTCGCCCGACTGTCGAAGCGCGCGGAGATCGAGGGCCGCGAGGACGACACCGAGGAGGCCATCGCGCGCCGCCTCGACATCTACGCCGAGCAGACGGCGCCGCTCACGTCCGCCTACGACGAGCGCGGCCTGCTCGTGCGTGTCGACGGCATCGGCGACGTCGACGAGATCACCGGACGCATCGTCTCGGCGCTGACCGCGCTCGTCGGCTGAGCGCCGTCCGTTCGTCCGTCAGGTTCTGGGGAGCAGCAGGGTGTTCGGTCGCGAGCGCATCGAGTACAAGACGCACGACCAGGTCCGGTCCATGCGCAGCGCCGGCCTCGTGGTCGCGCGGGCGCTCGAGACGGTCCGTGAGACCGTCCGCCCGGGCATGACGACGGCCGACCTGGACGCGCTCGCCGCCGCGGTGATCGCCGACGCCGGCGCGACGCCGTCGTTCCTCGGCTACGAGGGATATCCGGCGTCGCTGTGCGTGTCCGTGAACGACGAGGTCGTGCACGGCATCCCCGGTCCGCGCGAGCTGCGCCCGGGCGACATCGTCTCCGTCGACTGCGGGGCGATCGTCGACGGCTGGCACGGCGACTCGGCCGTCTCCTTCGTCCTCGGGGAGGGCGAGCCGCGCGACGAGGCGCTCGTCGAGGCCACGCGCCGCGCGATGTGGGCGGGCATCGCCGCGCTCGCCACGAACGAGCGGCTCGGCGACGTGGGTGCCGCGATCGAGGACTCGGTCCGGGTCTCGGGAGAGTCCGACGGCGTCTCCTACGGGATCGTCGAGGAGTACGTGGGCCACGGCATCGGCTCCGCGATGCACCAGCCGCCCGACGTCCCGAACTACCGCACGCGTGAGAAGGGCCCGCGGCTGCGCCCGGGCATGTGCCTCGCGATCGAGCCGATGCTGACCCTCGGCGACCGGTTCACCGAGGTCTGCGAGGACGACTGGACGGTCGTGACCGACGACGGCGCCCGTGCCGCGCACTGGGAGCACAGCGTCGCGATCCTCGACGAGGGGATCTGGGTCCTCACCGCACCCGACGGCGGCGCGGCCGAGCTCGCGGAGCTCGGCGTCCGCGTCGCGCCCCTGGCGGCCTGACGCCCTCTACCCGCCCGGCACCTGACCCGCGCCTGCGCGGCCCGGCGTCCGCACGGCACCGCCGGGTCGGCCCGGCGCACGGCGGGGGAGTGACGCGTCGCACGACCTCCGGCGCCCGCCACGGTTTCGCGACTCTTGCCGAATGCCGTAGGATGATCCGTCGGGTGTAGTCCGTGCACGTCGTTCGACCGGCCCCCGTCCCTCGGGACCCGGGCGACCGATCCCCGCACGCGGCTCCACGCACCTCCCACGAACGGACGACCCTCGGGTCGGGCGTGCGCGGGAGTACCAGCAGTTCAGACGAGAGTTAGCGGAGGACATGGCAAAGAAGGACGGTGTCATCGAGATCGAGGGCAGCGTGGTCGAGGCCCTGCCGAACGCGATGTTCCGCGTGGAGCTGGCCAACGGTCACAAGGTTCTCGCGCACATCTCGGGCAAGATGCGCCAGCACTACATCCGGATCCTCCCCGAGGACCGGGTCGTGGTCGAGCTGAGCCCGTACGACCTGTCCCGCGGCCGGATCGTCTACCGCTACAAGTAGTCGCCACGCGTCCACCCACTCACCCGCCTCGCCACCCGGATCCCGGGACCGCTCGTCGGTCGCGCCCGGAGCGGGGCACCACTGAGGGAACGAAGATGAAGGTCAAGCCCAGCGTCAAGAAGATCTGCGACAAGTGCAAGGTGATCCGCCGGCACGGTCGCGTCATGGTGATCTGCGACAACCTGCGGCACAAGCAGCGCCAGGGCTGAGCCCGCGCCTGCGCCACGGGTGACGGTCCCTCGGGACCGCGGTCACCGGGCCGCCCGTCACGACGACGGACGACCACCAGCGCACCACCACGAACCTGCTCGGCACCCCGGACACGCGTCCGGGAGGAGAACGCCACAGGCAGGGGAACCCCCGGCTCGGAGGCCGGGGCCCACGGAGCTCCCCGTGGGAGGGCGGTGCGAGAGACCTCCGACGAAGCACGAGGAGCCGAAAGGCACATGGCACGTCTCATCGGCGTCGACCTCCCCCGCGACAAGCGGCTCGAGGTTGCGCTCACCTACATCTACGGCGTCGGCCGTACCCGCGCCCAGCAGACGCTGGCCGCGACCGGCATCAGCCCGGACGCGCGCGTGAAGGACCTCGGCGACGCCGAGCTCGTCGCGCTCCGCGACTACCTCGAGGGCAACTACAAGCTCGAGGGTGACCTCCGTCGTGAGGTGGCCGCCGACATCCGCCGCAAGGTCGAGATCGGCACCTACCAGGGCCTGCGTCACCGCCGCGGCCTGCCCGTGCGCGGCCAGCGCACCAAGACCAACGCGCGTACGCGCAAGGGACCCAAGCGCACCGTGGCCGGCAAGAAGAAGGCCCGCTGAGCCAGTCCGCAGGGCGGGCCCCGCTCGGGTGCTGACGTCGGCCGCACGGTCCACGTCGTCCCGGTCGGAGATCCCCGCGGTCAGACCACCTCAGACCAGGAGAGAAACGAAAGATGCCTCCCAAGACTCGCGCCGCCGCTGGGCGCAAGCCTCGCCGCAAGGACAAGAAGAACGTCCCCGCCGGCCAGGCGCACATCAAGAGCACGTTCAACAACACGATCGTGTCGATCACGGACCCGTCGGGCGCCGTGATCGCGTGGGCCTCCGGCGGCGACGTCGGCTTCAAGGGCTCGCGCAAGTCGACCCCCTTCGCCGCCGGCCTCGCGGCCGAGGCCGCTGCCCGCAAGGCGCAGGAGCACGGCATGAAGAAGGTCGACGTCTTCGTCAAGGGCCCGGGCTCGGGTCGCGAGACGGCGATCCGCTCGCTGCAGTCGGCCGGCCTCGAGGTCGGCTCGATCCAGGACGTCACGCCGCAGGCGCACAACGGGTGCCGCCCGCCCAAGCGTCGTCGCGTCTGACCCTCGTCGTCGGCGTGCCGTCGACGGGCCGCCCGGTCACCGACCGGCCGAGCCCGTCGACGGCGCCCGTCACGGGGCAGCCGCCTCCTGACGGGGTCGACGCACCCTTCCCGACCGGGTGGACAGAGTCCCGGCCGGGGCCGCGTGCCGCAGGCACGCACCTCGCCTTGAACCGTGCAGCGTCATATGGCGGACGCTCACCGAAAGGAAACCACCAGTGCTGATCGCACAGCGCCCCACCTTGACCGAAGAGGTCATCTCGGAGAACCGTTCGCGCTTCTCCATCGAGCCGCTGGAGCCCGGCTTCGGCTACACGCTCGGCAACTCGCTGCGTCGCACGCTGCTGTCGTCCATCCCGGGCGCGGCGGTCACCTCCATCCGCATCGACGGTGTGCTCCACGAGTTCACCACCGTGCCGGGTGTGAAGGAGGACGTGACCGAGGTCATCCTCAACATCAAGAACCTCGTCGTCTCCTCGGAGAACGACGAGCCCGTCGTGATGTACCTGCGCAAGCAGGGTGCTGGTGCGGTCACCGCGGCGGACATCGTCCCGCCCGCGGGTGTGGAGGTCCACAACCCCGAGCTGCACATCGCCACGCTCAACGACAAGGGCAAGCTCGAGATCGAGCTGACCGTCGAGCGCGGCCGTGGGTACGTCTCGGCCTCGCAGAACAAGTCCTTCGACGCCGAGATCGGGCGCATCCCGGTCGACTCGATCTACTCGCCGGTCCTCAAGGTGACCTACAAGGTCGAGGCGACGCGTGTCGAGCAGCGTACGGACTTCGACAAGCTGGTCGTGGACGTCGAGACGAAGCCGGCCATCTCGCCGCGCGACGCTCTCGCGTCGGCGGGCAAGACGCTGGTGGAGCTCTTCGGCCTGGCCCGTGAGCTCAACGTCGAGGCCGAGGGCATCGAGATCGGCCCGTCGCCGACGGACGCGGCTCTCGCCGCGGACCTGGCGCTGCCGATCGAGGAGCTCAACCTCACGATCCGCTCGTACAACTGCCTCAAGCGCGAGGGCATCCACCAGGTGGGCGAGCTCGTTGCACGCAGCGAGGCGGACCTGCTGGACATCCGCAACTTCGGTGCGAAGTCCATCAACGAGGTGAAGGAGAAGCTCGCCGAGCTCGGCCTGTCCCTCAAGGACTCGCCGCTCGACTTCGACCCGTCGGCCGCCGCGTACTACGACGGCGACGACGAGGCGACGTTCTCGGACACCGAGCAGCAGTACTGAGCCTGCGGCTCTAGACACCTCAGCGCGTCCGGGTCCGCACCTGCGGCGCGAACACTTCCCAAGGAGCACATCCCATGCCTACCCCCGCCAAGGGCCCCCGGCTCGGCAGCGGACCGGCTCACGAGCGCCTGATGCTCGCGAACCTGTCCACCCAGCTCTTCGAGCACGGCCGCATCACGACCACCGAGACCAAGGCGAAGCGTCTGCGCCCGGTGGCCGAGCGCCTCATCACGTTCGCCAAGCGCGGCGACCTGCACGCGCGTCGTCGCGTCCTGCGCGTCGTGCGCGACAAGTCCGTGGTGCACACGCTGTTCACCGAGATCGCCCCGCAGATGGCCGAGCGTGAGGGTGGCTACACGCGCATCACGAAGGTCGGCACGCGCAAGGGCGACAACGCGCCCCTCGCCGTGATCGAGCTCGTGACCGAGCCCGTCAGCCCCAAGCAGGCCGTCGTCCGCGAGGCGGAGAAGGCCGCGGAGAAGGCGAGCAAGAAGAAGGCTGACAAGCCGGCCAAGAAGGCCGACGCGGTCGAGGACGCGCCCGTCGAGGACGCTCCCGTCGCCGTCGAGGACGCTCCCGCCGAGGACGTCCAGGACGCGCCCGTCGAGGACGCCGCCGAGGAGAAGAAGGAGGCCTGAGCCTCCTCGATCGACTCTCGGGGTCTTCCGCGACCCCACGCCGCAGGGCCCGGGACCGTACGGTCCCGGGCCCTGCGGCGTTCTGCCGCCCTGCCGGCGTCGGTGTGCGTGCGGCCGCGAAGGTGGGTGCGAGATCGGCCCGTACGGCCGAGATCGACCTTCGGGAGGTCGACGTCGCGACGTCCGGGTCGATCTCGCGTCGGGGAGGGCCTACGGTCGAGACGTGACGAGTGTCGACTCCTCCCTGGCGGCGTGGCCGCCCGTCGTGCTCGTGCACGGCTCGCGCACGTCGCGGTCGATGTGGCGCGACCAGCTCGCGGCCCTGCGCCGCGCGGGCGTCGATGCGGTGGCCGTGGACCTGCCGGGGCACGGGGCGCGGCGGGGCGAGGCGTTCACCCTGGACGGTGCCGTGGAGGCCGTCGCGTCCGGGATCGACGAGCTCGGCGGGCGTGCGCTCGTCGTCGGGCTGTCGCTCGGCGGCTACGTCGCGATCGAGGCACGGGCTCGTCACCCCGAGCGCGTCGTCGGCCTCGTGGCCGCCGCCTGCTCGACACCGCCCGCCACCCGACTGCGCGGGGGCTGGCTCCTCGTCGCGCGCGGCATCGAGCGCCTGCCCGACGGTGGAGCGGGGCTCAACCAGGCGCTCGTCGACCGGGCGCTGACGCCGCAGGCCGCGGCCGACCTCGCGGCCGGCGGCTTCGCGCTCGACGTGATGAGCGCGATCCTGCGCGAGGTCGAGGCGGTCGACCCGGTGTCCGCGCTCGCCGCCGCGGACTCGCCCGTGTGGGTGGTCAACGGGCGGTGGGACCACTTCCGGTTCGGGGAGCGGGGGTTCGTCGAGGCGGCCCGGCGCGGGGGAGCGCCCGCGCGGCTCGTGGTGATCCCGGGCGCGCGGCACCTCGTGAGCCTCGACGCGCCGGTCGCGTTCAACCGGGCCCTGCTCGACGCCCACCGCGCGCTCGCGGCGGGTCGTCCGGCCCCCGGGGCGGACGGGGCGCCGCCTGCGGGCGTCGCCCCGCGCCGCGCCGTCGAGCGCTGAGACGGTCAGGCCGGCGGCAGGTCCCAGGCGCGTGCACCGCCGACGAGCGCCGCGGAGTTGGGGACGACCACGACGTCGTCGCCGAGGCGGTCGAGGACGCTCGGGGCGATCTGCCGCGAGTTCCCGCCGCCCAGGTACAGCCGGTCCCACCAGAAGACGGGCCGCAGGCCCTCGACGACCGCGAGGACGCGCCGCGACCACAGCCCGTTGCCGAGCCGGCGGCGTTCCGGCTCGCCGACGTACTCGTCGTAGGTGGTGCCGCGGCGCACCGGGGCGCGCGACCACTCGAGGTGCGGCGAGAGCCGCCCGCCGTGGAACAGCGCCGACCCGAGCCCCGTCCCGAGCGTCAGCACGAGCTCGAGCCCGGACGCCGCGACGACGCCCGCGCCGTGCACCTCGGCGTCGTTGAGCACGAGCGCGGGCACGCCGAGCCGCCGGGCGACGGCCGCCTGGACGTCGAAGCTCGTCCATGCCTCGACGAGCGCCGGGTCGACGCGCGAGCGGGGTCCGCTGCGGGTGACGTAGTGCGGGGTGTGCACGACGACCCCGCGCCGGATCATGCCGGGCATCCCGACGGTGGCCCGGTCGGCGGGCGGGAGCGTGGCCGCGATCTCCGCGATCGTCTCGACCAGCAGCTCGGGGGGCAGCGGGTAGGGCGTGGGCACGCGGACGGCGGCGGCGTGGGCGGTGCCCGACGCGTCGAGCACGTTGGCCTTGATCCCGCCGCCTCCGCAGTCGACGGCGAGGGTGCGGACGTCTGCGCGGTCGCCGGTCATGGGCGGCAGCGTAGGCACGACGACGCGCGTGCCGCACGGCCGGGCGACTACGGTGAACTCCCGTGAGCGACGCCCTGGCCCCCGACGCCCCCGACGCCCCCGCGTCCGCCCCTGCCGACGGCACGGGGCGGCACGCGCTGCCCGACGGCGTCGTGCGGGTCCGCCTGGACCTCGCCTACCAGGGGACGGACTTCGCCGGGTGGGCTCGCCAGCCGGCGCTGCGGACGGTCCAGGGCGCGGTCGAGGACGGTCTCGCGACGCTCCTGCGGGGGCCGGCACCGCGCCTCACCGTCGCGGGGCGCACCGACGCGGGGGTGCACGCGCGGGGACAGGTCGCGCACGTCGACCTCACGCGGGACCAGTGGGAGGCGTTGCCCGGGCGCTCCGACCGCTCGCCCGGCGACGCGCTCGTCGCGCGGCTCGGCGGGGTGCTGCCGGGTGACGTCGTCGTCCACCGCGCGGCGCCGGCGCCGGCCGGGTTCGACGCCCGTTTCTCGGCCCTGCACCGCGCGTACACGTACCGGGTCGCGGACGACGCGGCGCAGCGCGACCCGCTGCGGCGCGCCTGGGTCCTGTGGAACCGGCGCCCGCTCGACGTCGCCGCGATGGACGCCGCCGTGCAGCCGCTCCTCGGGGTGCGCGACTTCGCGGCGTTCTGCAAGCCGCGCCCCGGGGCGACGACCATCCGTGAGCTCCAGCACCTGTCGTGGTCGCGGCCGGTCGACGGTCCCGACGCGGGCCTCGTCGTCGCGCACGTCCGCGCGGACGCGTTCTGCCACAACATGGTCCGCGCGCTCGTCGGCGCGTCGCTCGCGGTGGGGGAGGGGCGACGCGACGTCGCCTGGCCCGCGGAGCTCCTCGCGAGCCGACGCCGCGACGCGGGGGCCGGCGTCGTCCCCGCCCACGGGCTCGTGCTCGAGGAGGTCACGTACCCGCCCGACGACGAGCTCGCCGCCCGCGCCGACCGGATCCGCGCCGTCCGGAACGAGGAGGACGTCTGGGACGAGGGCGCGTCGCGCGACCTGGCCGGACCGCCGAGGGGCTAGCCCGTCACGGCTCCTCGACGACGTGCACCGCCGCCTCCTCGGCGCCCGCGGCGCCCCCGGAGATGCCCTCGTCGTCGGCGTACGTGTCGTTCTGGCGGCCGTCGAGCGCGTCAGGGTCTGCGACGAGGCGGCCCGACCGGGTGTCGTCGGGGCGCTCGAGCGGGTCGCGCTCCCAGTCCTCGGGCTCCTCCTCGGCGAGACGCTGGTCGAGGGTCTCGCCGTGCACCTCCTCCCACGGCGTCTCGCCGTAGTGGTTCGTGCGGGGGCGGTCGGGCGGGGAGTAGCCCTCGTCGAGCACGTCGTCCACGCCGCGGTCGAGCAGCGTGTCCTCGGCCTGGAGCTGGTCGTTGTCGCCCTCGGCGCCGGTCTCCGGGTCCGGGCTGGTGCCGGTGGTGTCTTCGCTCATGCGTCCACAGTGGCACCTCGCGCGGCCGGACGCAGCATCTGCGCCCGGACCTGCACCGACGTGCCGCGGGCGGTACCGTGGCACGGGTCGCGCGCGCCGTGGCCTCCCGAACGACCCCGAGAACCGAGGACCACCATGGCCGGCATCGACGACATCCTGTCCACCATCCCGCTCGACCAGCTCGCCGGTCGGCTGGGCGTCGACGAGGCGACGGCGCAGCAGGCCGTCGGCGCGGCGCTCCCTGCCCTGCTGGGCGGGCTCCGGGCGAACGCGCAGGACCCGGCCGGCGCGGCGTCGCTCGGCCAGGCGCTCACGCAGCACGACCCGTCGCTCGTGGAGGGCGGGGTGAACCTCGACGACGTGGACACGGCCGACGGCGAGAAGATCGTCCGCCACGTCTTCGGGTCGAACGAGGAGGCCGTCGTCGCGCAGCTCGCCGACTCGACGGGGACCCAGCAGGGTCTGCTCTCGAAGGTGCTCCCCGCGCTCGCGCCGATCGCGCTGGCGTTCCTGGCGAAGCAGCTCGGCGGCAAGGACGCGGGCGCGGGCTCCTCCACGGCGGCGCCGGAGAGCGCCGGCGGCGGTGGGCTGGGCGACCTGCTCGGCGGGCTGCTGGGCGGCGGCTCGGGCGGGTCCGGGGGCGGCCTCGGGGACCTCCTGGGCGGTCTGGGCGGGCTCCTCGGGGGCGGTCGGCGCTGAGCCCGGTGGCACCCGCGGCCGTCGTGCACGGGGTGCAGCGGTGCCGGCGCGGTCCGGGAGCGCGGAATCCGCGTGACCCGGTGGGCCCGGCCGGGAGACCATGAGGCCGTGGGACACCTCGACCTCAGCGACGTCACGTATCACCTGCCCGACGGACGCACTCTCCTCGACGGCGTGAGCCTGCGCGTCGCGGACGGCGCGCGGGTCGCGCTCGTCGGGCCGAACGGCGTCGGCAAGTCGACGCTCCTGCGCATCGTCACGGGCGACGTCGCTCCGCATGGCGGGGCGGTCGTGCGCAGCGGCGGCCTGGGCGTGATGCGGCAGGACGTCGGGCGGATCGACGACGACCGCACGGTCCGGGACCTGCTCGTCGAGCTCGCGCCCGCCGCGGTCAAGGAGGCGGCGCTCGAGCTCGCCGCGGCGGAGCACGACATCATGACGGTCGACGACGAGCCCGCCCAGCTCCGGTACGCCCAGGCGCTCGTCGACTGGGCCGACGTCGGGGGCTACGACGCCGAGACGGCGTGGGACGAGGTGACCGACGAGGTCCTGTCCGTCCCGTTCGAGAAGGCGCAGTGGCGCGACGTGCGCACGCTGTCCGGCGGCGAGCAGAAGCGCCTGGCGCTCACGGCGCTGCTCCGCGGGCCCGAGGAGGTGCTACTGCTCGACGAGCCGGACAACCACCTCGACGTGCCGACCAAGCGCTGGCTCGAGGAGCGGCTCGTCGCGTCGCCCAAGACGGTGCTCTACGTCTCGCACGACCGCGAGCTGCTGTCGCGCACGGCGACGCAGGTCGCGACGCTCGAGCCGACGCCGGGCGGTGGGACGGTCTGGGTGCACGGCGGCGGGTTCGCGACCTACGCGCAGGCGCGCGCGGACCGGCGCGAGCGCCTGGCGGAGCTTGCGAGGCGGTGGGACGAGGAGCACGCGAAGCTGCGCGAGCTCGTGCAGACGCTCAAGACCAAGGCCGCCTACAACGACGGGATGGCGAGCAGGTACCAGGCGGCGAAGACGCGCCTGCGCAAGTTCGAGGAGGCGGGCCCCCCGGAGGTGCTCGCGCGCGAGCAGCGCGTCACCGTGCGCCTCGCCGGCGGCCGGACCGCCAAGCGCGCCGTGACGTGCCGGTCGCTCGAGCTCACGGGCCTCATGAAGCCGTTCGACCTCGAGGTGTTCTTCGGCGAGCGGGTCGCGGTGCTGGGCTCCAACGGGTCCGGCAAGTCGCACTTCCTGCGACTCCTCGCGGCGGGCGGCAGCGACCCCGAGCCCGGGGTCGTGCCCGACCCCGCGACGTCCGACGGCGTCCGGCCCGACCCCGTGGCGCACACGGGTCGCGCGGTGCTCGGCTCGCGGGTCCGGCCGGGCTGGTTCGCCCAGAACCACGACCACCCGGAGCTGCGGGGGAGGACCCTCCTGGAGATCCTCCACCGCGGCGACGGGCACCGGGCGGGGATGGGGCGCGAGGGCGCGAGCCGCGCGCTCGACCGGTACGAGCTGGTCGGCCAGGCGGAGCAGCGCTTCGAGACCCTGTCCGGCGGCCAGCAGGCGCGGTTCCAGATCCTCCTGCTCGAGCTCGACGGCGCGACCCTCCTCCTGCTCGACGAGCCGACGGACAACCTCGACCTGCACTCGGCCGAGGCGCTCGAGGCGGGTCTCGCGGCGTTCCAGGGCACGGTGCTCGCCGTGACGCACGACCGCTGGTTCGCGCGCGGGTTCGACCGCTACCTCGTGTTCCGCGGGGACGGGGAGGTCGTCGAGGCCCCGGAGCCGGTCTGGGACGTCGAGCGCGTGCAGCGGGCGCGGTAGCCGCCGCGTACGGGGCTGCCGCCGCGTGCCGGTGGCGGCCGGCGCGGTCCCTATCCTGGTGGGCATGGCCGTCCACAAGATCGTGCTCTTCTACGCCTTCACGCCGCTGCCCGACCCCCGCGCGGTGCAGCTCTGGCAGCGGGCGCTGGGGGAGCGGTGGAACCTCACGGGACGCGTGATCGTCGCCCACCACGGGATCAACGCGACGCTGGGCGGGACGGTCGAGGACCTCAAGCAGTACGTGAAGACGACCCGGCAGTACCCCGGCTTCGAGGGCATCGACGTCAAGTGGTCCGACGGCACCGGACGCGACTTCCCGCGCCTGTCCGTGAAGGTGCGACCCGAGCTCGTGGCGTTCGGCGTCCCCGACGAGGTCGTGGTCGACGCGAGCGGCGTCGTGGGCGGCGGCACGCGGCTGAGCCCGCAGGCCCTGCACGACCTCGTGGCCGAGCGGGGGGACGACGTCGTGATGTTCGACGGCCGCAACGCGTTCGAGGCCGAGATCGGGCGGTTCCGCGGCGCGGTCGTGCCGGACGTCGCCACGACGCGCGACGTCGTCGCCGAGATCGACTCGGGCCGCTACGACGACCTCAAGCAGCGGCCCGTCGTCACGTACTGCACCGGGGGCGTGCGGTGCGAGGTGCTGTCCGCGCTCCTGACCGCCCGCGGCTTCGAGGAGGTCTACCAGCTCGACGGCGGCGTCGTGCGGTACGGCGAGGCGTTCGGGTCGCAGGGACTGTGGGAGGGCTCGCTCTACGTCTTCGACGAGCGCATGCACGTCGAGCTCGGCCCGGGGTCGACCCCGCTGGGGTCCTGCACCGGCTGCGGCGCGGCGACGGCGAAGTACGAGAACTGCGCGGACCCGAGCTGCCGGACGCTGCGCCTGTACTGCCCGGACTGCGTGCACGTCGCACGCTCGGTCCGCTGCGCGACGTGCGTGGGCGAGCGCCCGGATCCCCGTCCGGCCGCTTTGACCGGCGGCCCGACCCGCGGGTAGTCTGGTGAGTCGTTGTGCTCATCTCACGACACCCGTGTCGCTAGCGCGCCCACTCGCTGCCGGCCAAGGAGCGGGTGCCGACCGAGCCCGCCGCGCAACGACCTGCCCTCTCGGCCGCACGCTTCAGCGGCCGAAGAAGACATTCTGAGACAGAAACGAAGGCTACGACCGTGCGTACGTACACCCCGAAGCCCGGCGACGTCCAGCGCGACTGGTACGTCATCGACGCGACCGACGTCGTCCTGGGCCGCCTGGCCACCCACGTGGCCACCCTGCTGCGCGGCAAGCACAAGCCGACCTTCGCTCCGCACGTCGACGGCGGTGACTTCGTCATCGTCATCAACGCCGGCAAGGTCGCCCTGAGCGGCAACAAGCGCGAGCAGAAGATGGCCTACAACCACTCCGGCTACCCGGGTGGTCTGCGTGCCGTCCCCTACGGCGACCTGCTCGACAAGCACCCCGAGCGTGCGGTGGAGAAGGCCGTGCGCGGCATGCTCCCCAAGACCACCCTCGGTCGCGCCCAGTTCGGCAAGCTCAAGGTCTACGCGGGTGCCGAGCACCCGCACGCCGCGCAGCAGCCGAAGCCGTTCGAGATCACCCAGGTCGCGCAGTAATCGCCGCCCAGGCGTAGCGCACAGAGAGACGCGAGGACACCACCCGTGGCCGAGACCACCGTCGACACCGACACCCTGGGCGACGAGACGCCCAGCACCTACACCTCCGAGTCCGCCGCCCCCACGGGCCGCGGCCAGAGCATCACCGCCCCCGGCCAGGCCCTGGGCCGCCGCAAGGAGGCCGTGGCGCGCGTGCGCCTCGTCCCCGGGACCGGGCAGTGGAAGATCAACGGGCGCTCGCTCGAGGACTACTTCCCGAACAAGGTTCACCAGCAGCTCGTGAACTCCCCGCTGAAGCTGGTCGACGTCGAGGGTCGCTTCGACGTCGTGGCCCGCATCAGCGGCGGCGGCACCTCCGGCCAGGCCGGTGCGCTGCGCCTCGGCATCGCGCGTGCGCTCAACGCGATCGACGCCGAGCACAACCGCCCCGCGCTGAAGAAGGCCGGCTTCCTCACTCGCGACGCGCGCGTCGTCGAGCGCAAGAAGGCCGGTCTCAAGAAGGCCCGTAAGGCACCGCAGTACTCCAAGCGCTGATCCGCGCTTGCGCTCGTCGGCCCCGGTGGACCTCGTCCACCGGGGCCGACGTCGTTTGTGAGGGACGATGACCAAGCCCGCCGAGGGCGGGGCAGGCCAGGCGGTCGTACGGTCGACGTACGGGCCGGTCGAGGAAGGACTTTCCATGGGACGGCTTTTCGGCACCGACGGGGTGCGCGGGCTGGCGAACGGCAACGTGACGGGCGAGCTCGCCCTCGACCTCGGCGTCGCGGCGGCGCGCGTGCTCGGCAGCGGGCAGGAGGAAGGCCACCGGCCGCGCGCGGTCGTGGGGCGCGACACGCGAGTCTCGGGCGAGTTCCTGGGCGCGGCGCTCATCGCGGGGCTCGCCAGCGCGGGCGTCGACGTGAAGGACGTGGGCGTGCTGCCGACGCCCGCCGTCGCCTACCTGACGAGCACCATGGACGTCGACTTCGGCGTCGTGATCTCGGCCTCCCACAACCCGATGCAGGACAACGGGATCAAGTTTCTCGCGCGCGGCGGCGTCAAGCTGGACGACGCGGTCGAGGACCGGATCGAGAGCCTGCTCGGGCAGGAGTGGCAGCGTCCGACGCACGGCGCGGTCGGCCGGATCTCCCCGGACTCGGGGCGCGCGGGCGGGGCGTACGTCGAGCACCTCATGGCGAGCATCGGCGCGGACGAGGACCACAAGCCGCTCGCGGGCCTGCGCATCGCGGTCGACTGCGCGAACGGCGCGGCGAGCGACGTCGGCCCCGCGGCGCTGCGCGCGGCCGGCGCGGACGTCGTGGTCATCAACGCGAGCCCCGACGGCCGCAACATCAACGCCGCGTGCGGCTCGAACCACCCCGAGCAGCTCCAGGCCGTCGTCGTGGCGTCCGAGGCGGACTTCGGCGTCGCGTTCGACGGCGACGCGGACCGCTGCATCGCGGTCGACCACGGGGGCACCGTCGTCGACGGCGACCAGATCATGGGCGTCCTCGCGCTCGCGCTCCAGGACGAGGGCGCGCTCCCGCACGACACGCTCGTCGTGACGGTGATGAGCAACCTGGGCCTCCTGCTCGCGATGCGCGACGCGGGGATCACGACGGTCCAGACCGCGGTCGGCGACCGGTACGTCCTGGAGGAGATGCGGGCGCACGGGTACGGCCTCGGGGGCGAGCAGTCGGGGCACATCGTGCTGTCGCGCTACGCGACCACGGGTGACGGCGTGCTCACGGCGCTCCAGCTCGCCGCGCGCGTGCGGGCCACGGGCCAGAAGCTCGCCGACCTGGCGGGCGTCGTGCAGCGCCTCCCGCAGACCCTCCTCAACGTCCCCGGCGTGGACAAGGCACGGGCGTCGAGCGACGAGGAGCTCCGGGCCGCCGTCGCGGACGCGGAGCGGACCCTCGGCGAGACCGGCCGCGTGCTGCTGCGTCCCTCGGGCACCGAGCCGCTCGTGCGCGTCATGGTCGAGGCGGCGACGCAGCAGCAGGCCGACGCGGTGGCCGCGCGGCTCGCGGGCGTCGTGCGCGAGCGGCTCGCGCTGTGAGCGCGGCGGGGCGGACGACCGACCGGGGGGCGGCAGGCGTGCGGCAGGGGGTCGACGAGGGGCTGCGCGAGCACGTGGTCGCGCTCCTCGACGCGTACGACGACGGCGTGCTGCCGATCGTCCAGGCGGGCCACCCCGTGCTGCGGACGCCGGCCGTGCCGTACGCCGGGCAGCTCGGCGACGTGCTGCCCCGGTTCCTGGACGCGATGCGCGCGACGATGCACGCGGCGCCCGGGGTGGGGCTCGCCGCGCCGCAGGTCGGGATCGGCCTCGCGATCGCCGTCGTCGAGGACCCCGGCGCACCCGACGCGGACGACGAGCGCGAGCGGCCCCCGCTCGCGTTCCGGGTGCTCGTCAACCCGCGGTACGAGGCCGTCGGCGACGAGACCAGGACGTTCTTCGAGGGCTGTCTCTCGGTGCACGGCTGGCAGGCGGAGCGGACGCGCGCCCGCTCGGTGCGACTCACCGGGCAGGACGAGGCGGGCGAGCCGTTCGACGACGTGCTCACCGGGTGGGCGGCGCGGATCGTCCAGCACGAGACCGACCACCTGCGCGGCGAGCTGTACGTCGACGCCGCGGACCTGCGCACGCTGGCGTCCACGCTCGGGGTCGCGCGGCTCCCGGGTCACCCGGGCTGAGCCCGGGCCGTCGTCCGCGGTTCGGGTCCGGCGGGTCGTCGCGCGAGACTACCGGGATGGACCCGCTCGCCCAGCTCCTCGCCGCACCGCCCGACCTGCCGGTGGGCCGTCACCTGGTCGAGGTGGTCGCCGCCGTGCGCGCGGAGGGGGCCGTCGTCGTCCAGGCACCGCCCGGCACCGGCAAGACGACGCTCGTGCCGCCGGCCCTCGCGGTGGCCCTGGAGGGTGCCTCGGACGGCCGCGTCGTCGTGACGCAGCCGCGGCGGCTCGCCGCCCGGGCGGCCGCCCGCCGGCTCGCGTCGCTGCTCGGCGAGGACCTCGGCGGCACGGTCGGCTACACGGTGCGGGGCGAGTCGCGGACGTCGCGACGGACCCGGGTCGAGGTCGTCACCACCGGCACGCTCGTCCGCCGGCTCCAGCGCGACCCGGAGCTGCCGGGCGTGGCGGGCGTCGTGCTCGACGAGGTGCACGAGCGGCACCTGGACGACGACCTCGCGCTCGCCCTGCTGGCGGACGTGCGCGAGAACCTGCGCGACGACCTCGCGCTCGTCGCGATGTCCGCGACGGTCGAGGCGGGGCGGACGGCGGAGGCGCTCGGCGGGGGAGCGCGGCCCGTCCCCGTGGTGCAGGTCCAGGGCGGCCTCCACCCGGTCGACGTCGTCTGGTGCCCCGCGCGCGGTCCGCGCACCGACGTCCGCGGTACGTCGCCCGCGCTGCTCGACCACGTGGTCGCCACCACGCACCGCGCGCTGCGTGAGCGCACGGGCGACGTGCTCGTGTTCGTCCCCGGCGCGCGCGAGGTGGACACCGTGTCGGGCCTGCTGGCGCGCGGGCTCTCGGACGTCGACGTGCGCCCGCTGCACGGCCGCCTGCCCCCGCACGAGCAGGACCGGGCGCTCGAGCCCGGGCCGCGGCGCCGGGTCGTGGTGTCGACGGCGGTCGCGGAGTCGTCGCTCACGGTCCCGGGCGTCCGGGTCGTCGTGGACGCGGGGCTCGCGCGCGAGCCCCGCACGGACGTCCGCCGAGGGCTGCCCGGGCTCGTGACGGTGGCGGTCAGCCGGGCCGGCGCCGAGCAGCGCGCGGGGCGGGCCGGGCGCGAGGGCCCGGGGGCGGTGTACCGCTGCTGGTCGGAGGGCGACCACGCGCGCCTCGCGCGGCACCCGGAGCCGGAGATCCGCACGGCGGACCTCACCGGCTTCGCGCTCGAGCTCGCGTGCTGGGGGGCTCCCGACGGCGCGGGGCTCGCGCTGCTGGACCCGCCGCCCCCGGCCGCCTGGGCGGCCGCCCGCGAGGTGCTGCAGGGGCTGGGGGCCGTCGGGCCCGACGGCGTGACGCCGCTCGGGCGCCGGATCGTCTCCGTGCCCGCCGACCCGCGCCGCGCCCGCGCCCTGCTCGACGCTGTCCCCGAGGTCGGCCCGCGGCTCGCCGCGGAGGTCGTGGCGCTGCTCTCGGAGGACGTGCGCGTGCCCGGGGCCGACCTGCCGGCGGCGCTGCGCGCGGCGCGGCGCGGTGGCCCGGGGACCGGCGCGTGGGCCGCGCAGCGCGACCGCCTCGAACGGGTGGCACGCGCCGCCGCGGCCGAGGACGGCTCCGCCCGGGGAGGGGGGCCCGCCGCACGGTCCCGGCTGACCGACGACGCCGCCGTCGGGTACGTCGTCGCGCTCGCGCACCCCGACCGGCTGGCCCGACTGCGACCCGGCGGAGAGACCTACCTCCTGGTGTCCGGGGCGGGCGCGCGCCTGCCCGCGGGCTCGCCGCTGCAGGGCGCGCCGTGGCTCGCGGTCGCGGACGTGGACCGCACGGCGGGCCGTGCCGACGCCGTCGTGCGGTCCGCCGCGCCCGTCGACGAGGCGACGGCGCGAGCCGCTGCGGCGCCCGCGCTGCGCACGAGCGGCGTCGCCGCGTGGACGGGCGGGCGCGTGCGCGCCGCCCGGGTCACCACGCTCGGCGCGATCGAGCTCGCGCGCGAGCCGTGGCGGGACCCGCCGGCGGACCTGCTCGCGGCGACCGTGCGCGACGGGCTGCGCCGGGACGGTCTGGACGGCCTCCCGTGGTCCGACGGCGCACTCCGGCTCCGGGACCGCCTGCGGTTCCTGCACCGGGTGCTGGGCGACCCGTGGCCCGACGTCGGCGACGAGGCGCTCCTGGACGCCGTCGACGTCTGGCTGGGGCCCGACCTCCCGGCCGTCGCCCGGGGCCGGGGCACCGACCTCGCCGGGGCGCTGCGCCGTCTGCTGCCCTGGCCGGAGGCGGCGCGCCTCGACGCGCTCGCGCCCGAGCGGCTCGAGGTCCCGAGCGGGTCACGCGTGGTGGTGGGCTACGACCAGGACCAGCCGGTGCTCGCGGTCCGGCTGCAGGAGACGTTCGGCTGGACGAGCACGCCCCGCGTCGCGGACGGCCGCGTGCCCGTCCTGCTGCACCTGCTGTCCCCGGCGGGTCGACCCGCGGCGGTCACGGCGGACCTGGCCTCCTTCTGGGCGCAGGGCTACCCGCAGGTGCGCGCCGAGCTGCGGGGCCGCTACCCCAAGCACGCGTGGCCGGAGGACCCGAGCACCGCCCTGCCGCTGCGGGGCACGCCGCGCCCGCGCCGCCGCGACGCCTGAGCCGGGGGAAGGCCCTGGTCCTCACGACGTACGCCCCCGCTGCGGGAAGTCGTTCGTCGGGATGACGACGCCGCGCGCCGCGACGCGGAAGACTCGTCACCGGGCGCGGCGCTGCCGGGCGGGAATCCTCAGGGGCGAACCGGGGGTTTCCCTGATGGTCGACGTCGTCGCGCTCCGTAGGCTTGTCGTGGCGCAGGACGCCCGACCTGCCGCCGCCGCCCGCCTGGCCTCCCCGCCAGCCGACGAACGAGGACGCCGTTGCCCGACGCCGTGTCGACCTTCCTGGAGAATCTGGAGACCTGGATTCTCGCCCTCGCGGCGTCCGCGTGGATCTATCCCGCGCTGTTCGGCTTCGCGACGATCGACGGGTTCTTCCCGCCCATCCCGAGCGAGTCCGTCGTCATCACGCTCGCCGTGTCCGCGCACGCGACCGGCGAGCCGAACCTGCTCCTCGTGCTCCTGGTGGCCGCCGCCGGAGCGTGGACCGGCGACCAGATCGCGTTCTCGATCGGTCGCGCCATCGGCACCGACCGCGTCCGGTTCCTGCGCTCACCACGGGGCCGCAAGGCCGTGGCATGGGCGGAGCGGGCCCTCGCCCACCGTGGGGCGTCGTTCATCCTGGCCGCGCGCTACATCCCCGTCGGGCGCGTCGCGGTGAACATGACGGCCGGCGCCGTGGGCTACCCGCGCCGCCGGTTCATGGCGTTCTCCGGGATCGCGGCCGTCACCTGGGCGGTGTACTCGGTCCTCATCGGCCTCGTCGCGGCGCAGTGGCTGGGCCACGAACCGCTCCTCGCGATGGTCGTGGGCGTCGTCCTGGGGATCGCGGCGGGGTTCGTCATCGACCGCGTGCTCATGATGCGCGCGCGCCGCAAGGGCGAGCTGCCGCAGGCCGAGGGCCCGGCGTCCCCGGCGCCGGAGACCGCGGACGAGCCGAGCACCTCGGAGAACCGGCCGGGCGCGGCACCGCGCGCCTCGTGAGTCCGCGGGGCACCCGTCGGCCGCGCGTCAGAGCTTGCGCAGCCGGACCCGCTGGACCGAGTGGTCCGAGCCCTTGGTGAGCACGAGCGTCGCGCGACCCCGCGTCGGCAGGATGTTCTGCTCGAGGTTCGGGGCGTTGATCGCGTCCCAGATCGACTTCGCCTTCTCGACCGCCTGCTCGTCCGTGAGGTCGGCGTAGCGGCGGAAGTACGACTCGGGCCGGGCGAAGGCGGTACGGCGCAGGGCGAGGAACCGGTCCACGTACCACTGCCGGATGTTGCGCGTGCGCGCGTCGACGTAGATCGAGAAGTCGAAGAAGTCGGACACCGCGACCGTGGACTCGTCGTGCGCGCTCGGCCGGGCCGGCTGGAGCACGTTCAGCCCCTCGACGACCAGCACGTCGGGCTTGCGCACGACCGCCTCCGCGCCGGGGACGATGTCGTACGTGAGGTGGTCGTAGACGGGCGCCTTGACCTCGGCGTGGCCCGCCTTGACCTTGGACAGGAAGCGGATGAGCGCGCGCCGGTCGTAGGACTCGGGGAAGCCCTTGCGGTCCATGAGGCCGCGGCGCGCCAGCTCCCCGTTGGGGTAGAGGAAGCCGTCGGTCGTGATGAGCTCCACGCGCGGCGTCTCGGGCCAGCGGGCCAGCATCTCGCGGAGGACGCGCGCGGTCGTGGACTTGCCCACCGCGACCGAGCCCGCGACGCCGATGACGTACGGCGTGTTGCCCGTCTCCTCCCGGAGGAACGTCGACGTCGCCTCGTGGAGCCCCGACGTCGCGGTCACGTAGAGGTTGAGCAGGCGCGACAGCGGGCGGTACACGGCGTCGACCTCCGCGAGGTCGATGGGGTCGCCGAGGCCGCGGAGCCGGGTGACGTCGTCGTCCGTGAGCGGGAGCGGCGTCGACTCCGACAGGCGGCTCCACACCGCCCGGTCGAGGTCGACGTACGGGGACGACGACGGCGCCGCGAGGTGGGCCGGCAGGAGGTCGGACGGGTCGTCGACGGGGGAGGACACCCGCCTGATTCTGCCGGATGCGTGCGGGTGCCCGCGCACGGCCCGCCAGCCGGGGACGTCGGGTGCCGCCGGGCAAGGCGGGCTCCATCCGTGCCGGGACGCGCGCCCCGCGCTCAGCGCGTGGCGTCGCGGGACCGTGCGGGCCGCCGGCCGCGTGCGGGCTCCGGGGTCGGGCCGGTCCCGGGCAGGGCGAGGCCCGGGAGGCGGGACATGAGGGCGAGCGCGTCGGCCGGGGCGTGCGCGTGGACGTCGTTGTCGAGGTAGACCTCGACGTCGTGGCCGGCCTCGCACCAGCCCCGCACCCGCGCCGCCCACGCGTCGAGGACGTGCGGCCGGTAGCCGCTCGTGTACAGCGAGGTGTCGCCGTGCAGGCGCACGTACACGAGGCGGCTCGTGACCGCCTCCACGAGCGGCCAGCGACCCGCGCCGTCCGAGATCGCGAACGCCACCCGGTGGCGTCGGAGCACGTCGAGCGCCTCGGCGCTCGCGAACGACGCGTGGCGCGGCTCGAGCGCGTGGACCAGGGGACGGTCGGCGCCCACCTCGGTCCAGGCAGGCGCGCGGAGGCGGTCGTCGTGCTCGCGGGCGAGCCGGGCGGCCTCGGCCGTCGACCGGGGCAGGAGGGCGAGGAACTCGTCGAACAGCCCGGCGTCGAAGGTCGTGCGTGCGGGGAGCTGCCACAGCACGGGACCGAGCCGGTCGTCGAGGGCGAGCACGCCGCTCGCGAAGAAGTTGGCGAGGGGCGTGCGCACGTCCCGCAGGCGCTTCATGTGGGTGACGAAGCGCGGGCCCTTGACCGCGAAGGTGAACCCCTCCGGCGTCTGCTCTCGCCACGCGGCGAACGACGACGGCCGCTGCAGCGAGTAGAAGGACCCGTTGAGCTCGACCGCGGGGAACACCGACGCGACGTGCTCGAGCTCGCGGCGCTGGGGCAGGCCGGCGGGGTAGAACGGGCCGCGCCAGTCGGCGTAGCGCCATCCCGAGAGGCCGATCCGCACGGTGGGCACGAGACCCAGCCTCGCCGGACACGGCGCCGTACGCGCGCGGGGTGCTTTTGGCAGCGGGCCTGACGAAAAACCGCGGGATCGTGCGCCCGCGGAGGGGCCGGCGTCCGTGGATAGACTCGATCACCATGTGCGGAATCGTGGGCTACGTAGGCCCTGGAAGCATGGTCGGAGAGGCCTCGGGGCGACCCCTCGACGTCGCTCTCGAAGGACTCGGCAGGCTCGAGTACCGCGGCTACGACTCGGCGGGGGTCGCGCTCGTCGCGCCCGGGATCGACGCCGTCGCGTTCGCCAAGAAGTCGGGCAAGCTCGCGAACCTCGTCGAGGAGATCGACCTGCACCCGCTCCCCGCGGCGACCGCGTCGATCGGTCACACGCGCTGGGCGACGCACGGCGGCCCGACGGACACCAACGCCCACCCGCACCTCGCGGACGACGACCGCCTCGCGGTCATCCACAACGGGATCGTCGAGAACTTCGCCACCCTCAAGTCCGAGCTGCTCGCCGAGGGCGTGCAGTTCCGGTCCGAGACGGACACCGAGGTCGCGGCGCAGCTGCTCGCGCGCGCCTACCGCGAGACCACGGACCTCACGCTCGCGATGGGGCAGGTGGCCCGGCGCCTCGAGGGCACGTTCACGCTCCTGGCCGTGCACGCCGACTCGCCCGACACGGTGGTGGGCGCGCGGCACGACTCCCCGCTCGTCGTCGGGATCGGCGACGGCGAGAACTTCCTGGGCTCCGACGTCGCGGCGTTCATCTCCCACACCAAGGAGGCGCTCGAGCTCGGCCAGGACCAGATCGTCACGATCACCCCGACGTCGGTCGAGGTGACCGACTTCGACGGCAACCCTGCCGAGGCCAAGCGGTACACGGTCGACTGGGACGCGGCCGCCGCGGAGAAGGGCGGCTTCTCGTCCTTCATGGACAAGGAGATCCACGACCAGCCGCACGCCGTCGCGGACACCCTGCTCGGCCGGACCGACCCGTCGGGCAAGCTCGTGCTCGACGACGTGCGCATCGACGAGGCCGTGCTCCGGTCGGTGGACAAGATCATCGTCGTCGCGTGCGGCACGGCCGCGTACTCGGGGCACGTCGCCAAGTACGCGATCGAGCACTGGTGCCGCATCCCCGTCGAGGTCGAGCTCGCGCACGAGTTCCGCTACCGCGACCCGATCGTCGACGAGAAGACGCTCGTCGTGGCGGTGACGCAGTCGGGCGAGACGATGGACACGCTCATGGCCGTGCGCCACGCGCGCGAGCAGGGCGCCAAGGTCATCTCCATCGTCAACACGCACGGGTCGACCATCCCGCGCGAGTCGGACGCCGTGCTGTACACGCACGCCGGTCCGGAGATCGCGGTCGCCTCGACCAAGGCGTTCCTGTCGCAGATCACCGCCGCGTACCTCCTGGGCCTCTACCTCGCGCAGCTGCGCGGCAACAAGTTCCCGGACGAGATCTCGGCGATCCTCGAGGACCTGCGCGACATGCCGCGCAAGATCCAGACCGTCATCGAGCGCGGCGAGTACGTCCGTGCGACCGCCCGCTCCATGAAGGACGCGACGTCCGTCCTCTTCCTCGGCCGCCACGTCGGGTTCCCGGTCGCGCTCGAGGGCGCGCTCAAGCTCAAGGAGCTCGCGTACATCCACGCCGAGGGCTTCGCCGCCGGCGAGCTCAAGCACGGTCCGATCGCGCTCATCGACGAGGGGCAGCCGGTGTTCGTCGTCGTGCCGTCGCCGACGGGCCGCGAGGGCCTGCACTCCAAGGTCATCTCGAACATCCAGGAGATCCGGGCGCGCGGCGCCCGCACGCTCGTCATCGCGGAGGACGGGGACGACGCCGTGCGCCCCTACGCGGACGAGATCTTCTGGGTCCCCGAGTCGCCCACGCTGCTCTCGCCGCTGCTGGCCGTCGTCCCGCTCCAGATCTTCGCGATGGCCCTCGCCACGGCCAAGGGCCTCGACGTCGACCAGCCCCGCAACCTCGCGAAGTCGGTCACGGTCGAGTAGTCCTCCGCCGCACCGTCGGACGCCGAGCAGGTGGTCCTGGTTCGTCCGGTCTCCCGGACGAGCCAGGACCACCTGCTCGTGGTGGTGAGATCGCCTGGTGGGGGGACCGGGAGGGAGGACGGCCCCCGTAGGGTGGGCGCATGATCAAGGGCGTGGGGATCGACGTCGTGGACGTCGCGCGGTTCATGGAGACCCTGGAGCGCACGCCCCGGCTCCGCGAGAAGCTGTTCACGGCCGCCGAGCGGGACCTGCCGCCCGCGTCGCTCGCCGCGCGGTTCGCCGCCAAGGAGGCCATCGCCAAGGCGCTGGGCGCCCCGGCGGGCATGCGCTGGCACGACGCGACGGTGCACCGCGTCGTCGGGGGCCCGCCGGAGGTCGAGATCACGGGCACGGTCGCGGCGCGCGCGGACGCGCTGGGCATCACCGCCTGGCACCTGAGCATCTCCCACGACGCCGGTATCGCCTCGGCCATGGTCGTCGCGGAGGGCTGACCGCCCGCCGCGCGCTGTGGGCATGCAAGAGGCCCGGTTCTCGACCGAGAACCGGGCCCCTTCACGCCCACACGGTGCGGCGGTCAGCGCTGGAGGGCCGGGATGACCTGGCGCTGGAAGAGCTCGAGCTGGTCGCGGTCGGTCGCGGCGAACGGGAAGTAGCCGATCGCGTAGCCGAGGCCCTGGTCGCGCAGGCCGGTGAGGGTCTCGACGATCTGCTCCGGCGTGCCGACGAGCGGGCCGTTGCGCCACGAGGCCACGTTGTCGTCCGCCTTCTCGGGGAAGTACCGGCGCGCGTGCTCCTCGATCCGGTCCAGCCGGTCGGCGACGTCCTGCGCGGTCTCGCCGATGACGACGTTGTAGTTGGCCGACCGGGTGATCTCGCCGAGGTCGCGGCCGAGGTCGCGGCAGTGCTGCGCGAGCACCGCGGACTTGTGCGCGAAGCCCTCGGGCGAGCCGTCGAAGTTGGTGTACTGCGCGTGCTGCGCGGCGATCCGCAGCGTCTTCTTCTCGCCGCCGCCCGCGATCCACAGCGGGATGCTCGGCCTCGCGCCCTCGCCGTCCACCACGACCTGCTGCAGGGGCTGCGGGTAGCACAGCGCGCCGTCCACCTGGTAGCGCTCGCCGTCGAACGTGCCCGACGACCCGGTCCGCCACATGCGGGACATGATCTGGACGCCCTCGTCGAGCGCGCGCAGGCGCTCGCCCGCGCTCGGGAACCCGTACCCGTACGCGCGCCACTCGTGCTCGTACCAGCCCGCGCCGATGCCCATCTCGAGCCGCCCGCCGGAGACGTGGTCGACGGTCGCGGCGACCTTGGCCAGGTACGTCGGGTCGCGGTAGGCCATGCACGTGCACATCTGGCCGAGGCGCACGCGCTGCGACGCCGCCGCGAAGGCGGCCATGAGCGTCCACGCCTCGTGCGTCGCCTCGGTGCTCGGGGTCGGCGTGGTGTGGAAGTGGTCGTAGACCCACACGCCGTCCCACGCGAACTCGCCGCCGGGCAGGGGCTCGCCCGCGGCGGCGTTGTCGGCGTAGTGCAGGAGGGAGAGCATCGTCTTCCAGTGGTCCTCGGGTGCGACGTCGACGAGGTCGTAGCGCCAGCCCTGGGGGATGAAGAGTCCGAATCGCATGGTCGTCACCCTATGCGGGTCCGTGCGACCCGCAGCGCGCCCCCGCGCGTCGTCTCACCGCTCGGTCGCACCGCTGCGCCGGCGCCGCCGCGCAGGCGACGAGGGCGGACGGTGGGCAGGATGAGGTCATGATCGAAGCCTGGTCCGCCGCCGACGTGCGCGCCGCCGAGGAGCCGCTGCTCGCCGCGGGCGTCCCGCTCATGGAGCGCGCCTCGTTCGCGCTCGCGACGATCGTCGCGCGCGACGTCGCACGACGGCGGTCGGTCGCCCTGCCGGACGGCGGCCGTCGGGACGGGCGCGTCACCGGCGCCCGGGCGGTCCTGCTCGTGGGGTCGGGCAACAACGGCGGGGACACCCTCCACGCGGGTGCGTACCTCGCGCGCCGGGGCGTCGAGGTGCTCGCGGTCCTCACCGGAGAGCACGCGCACGCGGGCGGGCTCGCGGCGCTCCGGGACGCGGGCGGGTCCGTCGAGGTGCTCGTCGGCAGCCCCGACGACCCGACGCGCGCGGGCCGGCCGCACGACCACCTGGACCCGCACGTCGCCGACCGGGTCGCCGCGCAGGTCCGGCGGGCCGACGTCGTGCTGGACGGCCTCGTCGGCATCGGCGCCCGGGGGCCGTTGCGCGGCGTCGCGGCGGACCTCGTGCGGCGTCTCGCCGCGCTGCTCGACGGCGGCGTGCCCGCCGACGACGCGCTCGGCGGCGACGGTGCGTCCGACGAGGGTGGCGGGCGTCGCGTCGGGCCCCGGGGGCGGCCCTGGGTCGTCGCGGTGGACGCGCCGAGCGGGGTCGGCGTGGACGACGGCACGGTGCCCGGGCCGGTCCTGCGCGCGGACCGCACGGTGACGTTCGGCACGGCGAAGCCCGGCCTCCTGCTCCCCCCGGCGACGCACCTCGCCGGCCACGGCGCGGTCGTCGACATCGGGCTGCGCCTCGGCGCGCCCGCTCCGGACGGCGGCACCGCGGCGCCGGTCGTCCGCCGGCTCGAGCCCGCGGACGTCGCCGCCCTCTGGTCCGTGCCCGGCGCGACCGACCACAAGTACACGCGCGGCGTCGTCGGCGTCGTCGCGGGCACGCCGACCTTCCCGGGCGCCGCGGTGCTCGTCGCGAGCGCCGCGGTCCGCACCGGCCCGGGGATGGTCCGCTTCCGCGGGCCCGACGACGTCACGCGCGCGGTGCTCGCCGCCCGGCCCGAGGTGGTGCCCGCGGCGGGGCGCGTGCAGTCCTGGGTGCTCGGGCCCGGCGTGCCGCCCGCGCCCGGGCCGGGCGGCGACCCCGTGGACGACGGCGGCCAGCACGAGCGGGTCCGGGACGCGCTCGCGGCCGCGACCGGTGAGCTCGCCGCCGAGGACGAGGGGGAGCGGGTGCCCGTGGTCGTCGACGCCGGGGCGCTGTCCCTGCTGCCCGACCGCTGCCCGCCGTCGGTCGTGCTCACCCCGCACGCGGGGGAGCTCGCGACGCTGCTGCGGTCGCGCGGTGACGACGTGTCGCGCGCCGACGTCGAGGCCGAGCCGCTGCGGTGGGCACGGCGCGCGCACACGGCCACCGGTGCGACGGTGCTGCTCAAGGGGTCGGCGACCGTCGTCGTCGGGCCGGAGGGCGCGTGGTCCCAGGCGGACGCGCCCGCGTGGCTCGCGACCGCCGGCGCGGGCGACGTGCTCGCCGGGATCCTCGGCACCGTGCTCGCGGCGCACGCCGCCCGGATCCTCCGGGAGCCGGGGCTGGCCGCGGAGCTCGCGGCCGCGGCCGCCGTCGTGCACGGTCTCGCGGCGGAGCGGGCGAACCCGGGCAGCCCGGTCGCGGCGCTCGACGTCGCCGACGCGGTGCCCGCCGTCGTCGCGGGGCTGCTCGCCGCACGCTGAGCGGCGCGGCGCTCTCCTGGCACCGGCCGGTCACCACGGGTCCGAGGCCCGTGGGCGGCCGACAGGTCCGGGCGCGGCCCGCCGGTACCGTGGTGGGCGTGGTCCCCCTCCCCGTGCGCGACGGCCTCAACCCCACGCGCCTCGTGCTGCCGCACGACGCCGAGAGCGTCGCGCGGTACACGCGCACGCTCGACTACGTGCGCCACCGGTTCCCGGACGACGCCGCACGCCTGGCCGAGAAGGTCGCGGCGGGCGAGGTCGTCGACGGGCGCGGACGGCCGGTCGACGCGACCACCCCGTACGAGCCGCGCGGCTTCGTGTTCCTCTACCGCGACCCGCCGGTCGAGCCCGAGGTGCCGTTCGAGGTCCGCGTGCTGCACCGCGACCGGGACCTGCTGGTCGTCGACAAGCCGCACTTCCTCGCGACGATCCCACGCGGTGCGTACGTGGCGCGGTCGGTGCTCGTGCGGTTGCGCCGCGACCTCGACCTGCCCGACCTCAGCCCCGCGCACCGGCTCGACCGCGTCACCGCGGGCGTCCTGCTGCTCACGCTGCGACCGCAGGTGCGCGGCGCGTACCAGGAGCTCTTCGCGCGGCGCGAGGTGCGCAAGACCTACGAGGCGGTCGCGCCCTGGGACCCGGCGCTGGACCTGCCCGCGACCGTGCGCAGCCGCATCGTCAAGCACCGCGGCGTCATGCGCGCGGAGGAGGTGGACGGCGAGCCCAACGCCGAGAGCCGCGTCGACGTGATCGAGACCGACCCGGCCCGCGGCCTCGCGCGCTACCGGCTCGAGCCGCACAGCGGCAAGACGCACCAGCTCCGGCTGCACATGGCCCGGCTGGGGGTGCCGATCGTGCACGACAACTTCTACCCCGAGCCGTACGACGTCGCGCCGGACGACTACGCGCGCCCGCTCCAGCTCGTCTCGCGCTCGCTCGCCTTCGCCGACCCGCTGACCGGGCAGCCGCGGCGCTTCGAGACGGACCGGACGCTCGGCGCCTGGTGAGGGTGGCGGCCGGACCGGCGGCGTCCCGGTGACGCGACCCGAGGACCGCGAACCGGCGCGCCCGCTCCCCGGGGGGCGACGGTGAGAGAATCGTCCACCGTGAGCGACACCCAGCGCACGACCCCGACCGGCGCACCCGCCGGAAACCCGGCCGCACCCGCCCCAACCCCGGCAGCTCCCGGCTACCCCGCGCGTGCCGTCGTCGACCTGGCCGCGGTCCGGGACAACGTCCGCGCCCTCGCCGGGCACGCGCCGTCGGCCCAGGTGATGGCCGTCGTGAAGGCCGACGCCTACGGGCACGGCCTGGTGGCGAGCGCGCTCGGGGCGCTCGCGGGCGGTGCGACGTGGCTCGGGACCGCGCAGCCGAGCGAGGCGCTCGCGCTGCGTGCGGCGGGGATCGGGGTGGACCGCGCGCGCGTCCTCACGTGGCTCTACCCGCCGGGCGCGCCGCTGCGCGCGCTCGTGGAGGCGGACGTCGACGTGTCGCTCGCCGCGCGCTGGGCCGTCGACGAGGTGGTCGCCGCCGCCCGTGCCGCCGGCCGGACCGCGCGCGTGCACCTCGCGGTCGACACGGGCCTCGGCCGCAACGGGATCATGCCCGCCGACCTGCCCGACGTGCTCGCCGCCGTCGCGCGCGCCCAGGCCGAGGGCGCGGTCCACGTCGTCGGGCTGTGGTCCCACCTCGCGTTCGCGGACGAGCCCGGGCACCCGAGCGTCGTGGCACAGGCCGACGTGCTCGACGAGGCCGTCCGGCTCGCGGAGCGCGCGGGCGTCGCGCCCGAGCTGCGCCACCTCGCGAACTCCGCCGCGACGCTCACCGCGCCGCGCACCCACTACGACCTGGTCCGTCCGGGGCTCGCGGTGTGGGGGATGACGCCGGTGCCGCAGCTCGGCCCGCCGTCGCGGTACGGGCTCCGGCCCGCGATGACGCTCGAGGCGCGTCTCGCGACGGTCAAGCGCGTGCCGGGCGGGCACGGCGTCTCCTACTCGCACCACTACACGACACCGCGGGACACGACGCTCGGGGTCGTCCCGCTCGGCTACGGCGACGGGATCCCGCGGCACGCGTCGGGTGGCGGCCCCACGGCCGCGCCCGGTGGCCCGGTGCTCGTCGGCGCACGCCCCGGGGCGGACGGCGGCCGCGTCCTGCGCGTCGCGGGGCGCGTGTGCATGGACCAGCTCGTGCTCGACCTCGGCCCTGCCGCGACCGAGCGCGCGGGCGACGTCGTCACGCTGTTCGGCGCGGGCGACGGCGTCGAGCACGACGGCGTCCCCACCGCCGAGGACTGGGCGCGGGCCGCCGGGACCATCAGCTACGAGATCACGACGCGCCTCGGCACGCGCGTGCCGCGCGAGCACGTGGGGACCGACGTGCTCGACGACGGCGCGCGGGCGCTGCTGGCCGACGACCCCAGCCAGGACGAGACCACGGAAAGGACGGTCCGCGCATGAGCGACGACCCGACCCCCTCGACGCCCGCCGCGCCTCCTGCGGACGCGGGGGCGGAGACCGCGACGGGCACGTCGTCGCAGGCGGCGCGCGACGTCGTCGTCCTGCCCGACGCCGAGGCGACGCGCGCGTTCGGCCGCGCCCTCGCCGGCGTGCTCCGCGCGGGCGACCTCGTGATCCTCACGGGCGACCTCGGTGCGGGGAAGACGACGCTCACGCAGGGCATCGGCGCCGGGCTCGGCGTGCGCGGGCAGGTCGCGTCGCCGACGTTCATCGTCGCGCGCGAGCACCCGTCGCTCGTGGGCGGCCCGGCGCTCGTGCACGTGGACGCGTACCGCCTCGGCTCGCTCGACGAGGTCGACGCGCTCGACCTCGACTCGAGCCTGGAGGAGTCGGTGACCGTCGTCGAGTGGGGCAGCGGGCTCGTCGAGGCGCTCGCGGGCGACCGGCTCGAGATCGTGCTCGAGCGCCCGCGCGGCGACGCGACCGGGGACGGGCCCGGCGGCGCGTCCGACGACGAGGACGCGCCCGAGGCGGGCGCGCGCCGGGTGACGGTGCGCGGCGTCGGTCCGCGCTGGGCGGACCTCGACGTCGCGGCACTGTCCCGCTAGCCCGCTCGCGAGGAGGACGTCGCGGTCTCGGCCGTAGGCTGGGGCCGTGGCTGTTCTCGCGCTCGACACCTCCGCCTCCGTCACCGTCGCCGTCGTCTCCGACGACGGCGCCCGTCTCGCCCGCCGCGACGCCCCGGAGCGCCGCCGGCACGCCGAGGCGCTCGCCCCGCTCGTCGAGGAGGCGCTCGCCGAGGCCGGGGTCGACCGCCGCGACCTCACGGCCGTCGCCGTCGGCACGGGCCCCGCGCCGTTCACGGGCCTGCGGGTCGGGCTCGTCACCGCCCGGGCGCTGGGCTTCGCGCTCGGCATCCCCGTGCTCGGCGTCCCGAGCCTCGACGCGATCGCCGCCCAGGCGGTGAGCGACCTCGGCCTCGAGCCCGACGACGAGCTGCTCGTCGCGACCGACGCGCGCCGCCGCGAGGTGTACTGGGCGCGGTACCGCGTCGTCGCGCACGAGGGCCCGCACGCCGTGCCGGTCCTGGAGACCGTCGCCGGGCCCGACGTCGGGCCGGCGGCCGCGGTCGCCGAGCACGCCGCGGGCGCCGTCGTCGTGGGGGAGGGCGGCGAGCTCTACCCGGACGAGCTCGACGCCGCCGAGGACGCGCCGCAGGTCCCCGACGCCGCCGTGCTCGCCCGGCTCGCGATCGCGCGCCGGGCCGCGGGCGCCGACCAGCCGACGGAGCCGCTGTACCTGCGCCGCCCGGACGTCCACGAGGCCGCCGCACGCAAGCGCGTGAGCGACACCGTGCCCGCCCCGACGCCCGAGGCGACCCGATGAGCGCGCGCCGCTACGAGATCCGCCTGTGCCCGCTCCGGGCTGCCGACCTCGACCGCGTCGTCGAGCTCGAGCGCGAGCTGTTCGGGCGCGGCGCCTGGACGTACGGGATGCTCGCCGACGAGCTCGCGGGCCTCGGACGCTGGTACGTCGCCGCCGAGCCCGTGCGGCTCTACGCCGCCGGCCCGCAGCCCGTGGTCGGCTACGCGGGCCTGTGGTTCGACGGCGACGTCACGCAGGTCATGACCCTCGGCGTCGACCCCGCGTTCCAGCACCAGGGCGTCGGCTCGACCCTCCTGGAGGCGCTGATCGCCCGCTCGCGCGACCTGGGCGCGAGCGCGGTGCTGCTCGAGGTGCGGGTCGACAACGACCCGGCGCTCGCGCTCTACGCGAAGTACGGGTTCGAGCAGCTCGGCATCCGCAAGCGCTACTACCAGCCCGAGGACGTCGACGCCTACACGATGCGGCTCGAGCTCGGTGCGACCACGACGCCCGACGGGCCGGACGCGCCGGACTACGGGACGGCGTCCGAGTCGGGCGCCGTCGCGTGACCGCGTCCGCGCCGCGCGGCCCGGGCCTCGGCACGGACGACCGCGGGTCCGACGCCGCGCGCCGTGACCGTGTCCTCGTCACCGCGGCCGCCCTGGCGGCGGCGCTCGCGGGCGGACGCCCGCCCGTCGTGCTCGACGTGCGGTGGGCGCTCGGCGTCACCGACGGGCGCGAGCAGCACCGCGCAGGGCACGTCCCGGGCGCGGTCTACGTCGACCTCGAGAGCGAGCTCGCCGCGCCGCCCTCGGCCGCGGCGGGCCGGCACCCGCTGCCCGACCCCGCCGACCTCCAGGCCGCGGCGCGGCGCTGGGGCGTGCGCGCGGACCGGCCGGTCGTCGTCTACGACGCCGTGGGCGGCACGTCCGCCGCGCGCGCCTGGTGGCTGCTGCGCTGGGCCGGGCACGAGGACGTCCGCATCCTCGACGGCGGGCTCGCGGCGTGGCGGGCCGCCGGGCACGCGCTCGACGAGGGCGAGGTGCGGCCCGAGCCGGGGGACGTCGTCGTCACGCCGGGCGGGATGCCCGTGCTCGACGCCGACGGCGCGGCCGGCCTCGCGACGTCCGGCGTCCTGCTCGACGCGCGCGCGGGCGAGCGCTACCGCGGCGAGGTGGAGCCGGTCGACCCGCGCGCGGGACACGTCCCCGGCGCGGTGAGCGCGCCGACGACCGACAACCTCGCCGCGGACGGGACGTTCCTGGACCCCGCCGCGCTGCGCGCGCGGTTCGCGGCCCTGGGGGTCGCGGACCCGGGGCGGGAGCCGGACGCGACGCGGCCCGCCGTGGGCGTGTACTGCGGCTCCGGCGTGACCGCGGCGCACGAGGTCGCCGCGCTCGCGACCCTCGGCGTCGACGCGGCGCTGTACGCGGGCTCGTGGTCGCAGTGGTCGAACGACCCCGCGCGGCCCGCCGCGCCCTGACGCGGGCGGCCCGGACGCGCGCGAGGCGGCACCCCGTGGAGGGGTGCCGCCTCGCGCGTACGGGTGGGACGGTCTCAGAGGATCTCGGCGACCTGGTGGAAGTCGAGCCGGGCCTGGCGCGGGAAGTGCGCGCCCTCCTCGGCGGGGTAGCCCACGTTGATCGCGACGAGCGTGCGCCAGCCGGACTCGCCGAAGAACTCGGCGTCGATCCCCGCCGCGTCGAAGCCGGTCATCGGGCCGACGGACAGGCCGGCGGCGCGCAGCCCGACGATGAGGTAGCCGATCTGGATGAGCGCGTTGGTGCGGGCCATGCCCTCGCGCAGCTCGGTCTGCGGGTCGAGCTGCTCGGTCATGCCCTCGCGGAACGGCGCGAGCGTGCCGAGGTGCTGGTGGAACGACGGGTCGGCGGCGGCGATGACGGTCACGGGCGCGGCGAGCGTCTTGTCGCGGTTGAAGTCCGCCATGTGCGCGCCGAGGCGCTGCTTCGCCTCGGGCGTGCGTACGACGAGCAGGCGCAGCGGGAGCGTGTTCATCGCGGTGGGTGCCCAGCGGACGAGGTCCCAGGCCGCCTGGATCTGCGCGTCGGTGACGGGCTCGTCCGAGAAGGCGTGGGTCGTGTGCGCGTCGCGGAACAGGCGGTCCGCGGCCTGCGCGTCGATCGCGAGCTGGTCGGCGAGCTCGTTCGGCGCGGCAGGGGACTCGATGAGGGTGTCGGTGCTCATGACCGGACCAACGGTTGAGCGTTGAATCATCTTCCCGACAGACGGTGTGACGTGGGCGACACGGCGCGGGCCGGCCCCGCACGCGACTACCCTGGACGCCATGCCTTCCACACTGTCAGTGAGCCGTCCGTGAGCGCCGGCGAGCCCCTGGTGCTCGGCATCGAGACGTCCTGCGACGAGACCGGCGTGGCGCTGGTCCGGGGTCGCGAGCTGCTCGTCGACACGGTGGCGAGCTCGATGGACGAGCACGCGCGCTACGGCGGCATCATCCCCGAGGTCGCGTCGCGCGCCCACCTCGAGGCGATGATCCCGACGATCGAGCGCACGCTCGGCACGGCGGACGTCGACCTGTCCGAGGTCGACGCGATCGCGGTCACGGCCGGGCCGGGGCTGGTCGGGCCCCTGACGATCGGCGCGTCGGCCGCCAAGGCGCTCGCGCTCGCGCTCGGCAAGCCGCTCTACGGCGTCAACCACGTCATCGGCCACGCCGCCGTGGACGAGCTCGTGCACGGCGCCTTCCCGGAGCGCGTCATGGCGCTCGTCGTGTCCGGCGGGCACAGCTCGCTCCTCCTGGTCGACGACGTCGCGACGTCCGTCACCGAGCTCGGCTCGACGCTCGACGACGCCGCGGGCGAGGCGTTCGACAAGGTCGGGCGCCTGCTCGGCCTGCCGTACCCCGGCGGCCCGCACATCGACCGCCTCGCGCGCGAGGGCGACCCCACGGCGATCCGGTTCCCGCGCGGCCTCACCGCGCGCAAGGACCAGGAGAAGCACGCGGACGACTTCTCGTTCTCCGGCCTCAAGACGGCCGTCGCGCGGTGGGTCGAGGCGCGCCAGGACGCGGGGGAGGAGATCCCCGTGCACGACGTCGCGGCCTCCTTCGCCGAGTCCGTCGCCGACGTGCTCACCGCCAAGACCATCGCGGCGTGCGAGCGGCACGGGGTGTCGACGCTCGTCGTCGGCGGCGGGTTCAGCGCGAACTCGCAGCTGCGCGACATGGCCGCGAAGCGCTGCGCGGAGGCCGGGATCGAGCTGCGCATCCCGCCGATCCGCTACTGCACCGACAACGGGGCGATGATCGCCGCGCTGGGGTCCGCCGTCGTGCGGGCGGGCGTGGCGCCGTCGAGCCTCGACATCGGCGTCGACTCGTCGATGCCGCTGACCGTGACTCACGTGTGACCCCGGAGCCCGGTCTCACGCCCGACGAGGCGCTGCGGCGCGCCCACGCGTGGGCGCACGCGGCCGCGTCGGCGCCCCCCGGGCCCGAGCGCGCCCGGGCCGAGCACACCGCCGCGTACTGGGCGGCGCAGCACCGGGCGCTCCTCGCGGCCGTGCCCGCGTACGGGTCCGCCGCCGTGCCCGTCGGCGCGCCGCCCTCCGGGACGGCGGGTGCGACGACCGCTCCGCCGTACGGTCACGCCTCCGCCGCCGCGCTCTCCGGCACCCCCGCGGTCCAGCCGGCCTCCGGGGCGCCGGCGGCGACCGTCCCCGCGTACGGGGCGTCCACCATCTCGTGGGAGGTGCCGCGCCGCCGTCGGGGCCGTGCCGCGCGGGTCGTGACGTTCGTCCTCGTGCTCGCGGTGTCCGTCGTCGCGTACCTCGTCAGCTCCCTCGGCGGGGCGCGGGACGACGGCGCGGTCCTGCCCACCGAGCAGGAGGGCGCGGTGCCGCCCCCCACGGTCTGGGAGGACCCGAGCCCGGACGTGGCCGCGTCGGCCACCGGCGTGGAGGCCGCCTGGAAGGCGGGCGAGTACGCCGAGCCGTTGCCCGACCCCGTGCCGGGCGCGACGCAGACGACGCCGTTCCTGGCCGAGCACCCCGACCCCACGGCGTGGCTGCTCGCGCTCAACCCCGCCAACGACGGCGTGCAGGTCGTGTTCACCGACGACCCGACGCTCAACTGCGGCATGGAGCACGTCGCGGAGCACGACGCGTACGCGACGGGCTCGGCGGGCTGCTTCCAGCCCTCCCACCCGACGGTGCTGTTCGTGTGGTGGGGCGAGGACTCCGACCCGGCGACCAAGCAGGTGCTCCTCGCGCACGAGCTGTCGCACATGCTCCAGTGGTGGCACGAGTTCGACCTGATGCAGTCCGCCGTCGACTCCGGCTTCGCCGAGGACGAGGAGTGGACGCACGCGCTCGAGACCGACGCGACGTGCCGCGTGCTGTCGTGGGGCGGGTACTCGGAGGCGGCGGCCGACCGCACGTCGTCGCCGTGCGACACCGAGGACTGGTCGCCGACGTGGCTCGCCGACCGGGCCGCCGACCTCGGCGTGGTCCTGCGCGACTACTGACCGTCCCGGGCGGACCGTCAGAGCGGGCGGCCCGCCCGCATCTCCGCGACGAGCGAGCGCACGACGGCGTCCAGCTCGCCCCCGTTGCGGCGCGCCACGGCGCGCTGGCGCTGGTAGGAGGCCCCGCGGCGCACGATCGTGCGCACGCCGTCGAGCTCGTCGAGGCAGCCGAGGCGCGCGGCGACGGGCTCGAGCTCGACGAGCAGGCGCCCGACGGCGTCGGTCACGAGCTCCTCGTTGCCCTCGCGGTCGAGGATGATGATCGCGTCCATGCCGTAGCGCGCGGAGCGCCACTTGTTCTCCTGCGCGAACCACGGCGGGATGCTCGGGAGCTCGCGGCCCTCGTCGAGCATCGTCGAGAAGTGCTCGACGAGGCAGTGCGTGAGCGCGGCGAGCGCGAGCAGCTCGGAGATGTTCGTGACGCCGTCGCAGATGCGCGTCTCGAGCGTGCCGAACTGCGGGGCGGGGCGCAGGTCCCAGCGGATCTCGTCGAACGCGTCGATGACGCCGGTGTGCAGCATGTCCGCGACGTAGCCCTCGAGCTCCTCCCAGGTCGCGAACTGGAACGGGAGCCCCGCCGTGGGGAGCTGCTGGAACATGAGCGCGCGGTTCGACGCGTACCCGGTGTCCTTGCCGCCCCAGAAGGGCGAGCTGGCCGAGAGCGACTGGAGGTGCGCGAACGTCGTGAGCATCGCGCGCTGGACCGGCAGCACCTTGGCTCGGTCCTCGATGCCGACGTGCACGTGCACGCCGTAGATGAGCATCTGCCGTCCCCACCACTGCGTGCGGTCGATGAGGGTGTTGTAGCGCTGCTTGTCGGTGACCTTCTGCTGCGCCCAGCGCGCGAACGGGTGCGTGCCCGCGCTCATGAGCTCCACGCGCAGCGGGTCGGTCACGGCCCGCAGCTCGTCGATCGAGC
Source organism: Cellulosimicrobium sp. 22598 (assembly GCF_052044445.1). Classification (NCBI taxonomy): domain Bacteria; kingdom Bacillati; phylum Actinomycetota; class Actinomycetes; order Micrococcales; family Promicromonosporaceae; genus Cellulosimicrobium; species Cellulosimicrobium sp. 22598. Next base: position 67,368 of record NZ_JBQEMZ010000011.1, on the reverse strand, counting down.
GCTCGAGGTCCCGGCCGGCCTCCCCGACGGTGCGGCACACGCCGCTCACGACCTCGACCGTGTTGAGCAGCAGCTCCTGCTTGATGGACGGGTGCGCGCCCCCGTCCACCGGGCGCACGGCGTCGAGGACCGTCTGCGCGACCTGGCGCAGGTCGCCCGAGTCCGCGTCGACCAGCGCGAGCTCCCACTCCAGCCCGACGGTCGAGCGCTCCGACCGCGCGAAGGGGATCGCGGTGCGGCGCGGGAGGGCGCTCACCGCGTGCCGTCCGGGGTGGCGCCCCGCACGGCGCCGGCCGGGGGAGCGGCGAGAGGCTCCACGACGAGCACCTGCTGGGACCCGCCGACGCGCGTCAGGACGACCGTCGCGGCCGCGTCGCCGGTGAGCGCGAGCTGGCGGCGGAGCTGCTCGGGCGTCACGGCGGTGCCCCGCTTCTTGATCGTCAGGCGCCCCACGCCCCGCTCGCGCAGGTAGGAGCGCAGGCGCTTGAGCCCGAACGGCATCGTGTCGAGCACGCGGTAGCCCCGCGCGAGCCCGTCGGCGAGGCCGGTCGCGTCGAGCGGCGCGGGGGAGTCGGTCGTCACGTACGCGATCGTCCGGTCGAGCAGCCGCCCGCCCAGCCCGCGTGCCGCGTGGGCGACGAGACCCGCGCGGATGACGGCGCCGTCGGGCTCGTAGAGGTACTGCCCGACGGCGCCCACCTCGGGCACCACGTCCTCGTCGCCCGGGCGGTGGGCGACCCGGCGCGTCGTGGTGCGCTCGGTCCCGTCCGGCCCGGTCCACGGGGTGAGGACGAGCGCCGAGCGGCCCGGCCCCTCGGGCGCGAGCGGCCCGAACCAGAGGCCGGCCTCCACGACGTCGCCGTCGACCGAGACCCACTCGGTCTCGGCGTCCGCGGGCAGGCCGTCGTGCGGGATCCCGGGGCCGACCTTGATGCCCACGGCGGGGACGCGCTCGCGCAGCGCCCACACCGCGTCGAGCGGCGGGGCGTAGGCCTTCGGGTCGAACACGCGCCTGCCGCCCCGTGTCCGTCGGGCGGGGTCGGCGTACACGCCCTCGATCCGCTCGCCCTCGAGGTCGAGCGCGAGCCCGTCGCCGTGACGCACCTCGGCCTCGGGGAAGTGGCGCAGGTTCACGGTCGCGATCGCCGCGGTGAGCTCGTCGACGTCGGTCGCGAGGACCTCGAGCTCCGCGGCGGCGAACGCGAGGGCGTCGACGCCGATCCCGCTCGTGAGGTCGGCGACGCGCCGGATCCCCGCGTCCTGGTACCGCCGCGCGTGCAGGCCCGCGACGACGAGCCGGCTCGCCTGCTCCAGCCCCGCCTGCGTGAACAGCATGCCGTCGGCGAACGCGCCGAGCTTGCCGCGGGCGGCCGCGCGCAGCCGCGACTGCGTGAGCGCCGCGGCGGCCAGGTCCGGGTCGACGCCCTTCGCGCGCAGCCCCGCCGCGAGCACGAGCGCCTGCTGCTCGTCGTACGGGGGGAGCGCGCCGAGCAGCGCCCAGCCCTCGGGGCTGAGCAGCTTGGTCAGCGTGGCGGCGTCCATGGCGTCGATCCTTCCACGGGGGACGGGGACCACGCGCAGCCGGGGCCGCGATCGTCCGAGGGGCGGACGTTGGCACTCGCCTTGACCGAGTGCTAACGGCGACCTAGATTTGAGGACGTGCCGCCACCGCTCGCGGAGGCGGCACCACGTGCGACCAGGCTGTCCGGCACCCGCGACGACGGCCAGCCGGTGCGCTCGACCCATCCGTTGCAGTTCTCACCGCGAAAGGGGAGGTCCGACGTGTCGGTCCCCATCAAGCCGCTCGAGGACCGGATCGTCGTGAAGGCCCTCGAGGCCGAGACCACGACCGCATCCGGCCTGGTCATCCCGGACACCGCCAAGGAGAAGCCCCAGGAGGGCGAGGTCCTGGCCGTCGGTCCGGGCCGTGTCGACGACAACGGCAACCGCGTCCCGCTCGACGTGAGCGTCGGCGACAAGGTCATCTACAGCAAGTACGGCGGCACCGAGGTCAAGTACGGCGGCGTGGACTACCTGGTCCTGTCCGCGCGCGACATCCTCGCCGTGGTGGTCGGCTGACGCCGACCCGTTCCAGCAGCAGGGCCCGCGACCGTCCGGTCGCGGGCCCTGCTGCGTTCCGTGGCCGGTCGCCCCACCGTTCCCACGGGTCGTGCGCACGTGCTCCCGGTACGACGTCGTACCGGTGCCGTGCAGGTCTGCTGGTGGTACTGCTGCTGGTCGTGCTGCCGGTGCTCAGCCGGTGCGGCGTGCGCCCCCGGCGAGGATCGCCGCCCGCTCGTCCTCGCTCAGGCCGCCCCACACCCCGTACGGCTCGCGCACGCGGAGCGACTGCTCGCGGCACTGCATCATGACGGGGCACGAGTGGCAGATCGCCTTCGCGGCCTCCGCGCGACGCCGTCGCGTCGAGCCGCGCTCGCCCTCGGGGTGGAAGAACAACGTGTCGTCCGCGTCGCGGCACGAACCCTGGTACTGCCACTCCCACAGCTCCATGACGGGCCCGGGAAGCCTTGAGATCTCAGCCATGGCGAACAACCTACAAGCGTTTCAGAAGTTGTTCAAGCCCCCTGTGCGAGAAAGGTGAAGGGCCAGGTCACGGCCGTTCGGAGGCGTCACGCGGCTCGTGGAGGCGGCGAGAACGGTGCAGCATTCGCGTCTAGGCTGACGCGATGCGGCCCTGCTGGCGCGTTTGCGCGCATGGTGAACAAACTTCGCACAAGCCTGGCGCGAAGGGTGCAGGACTGTGACCTGGACGAGGTGGCGGGACGGTGGCGCGGTCGGCAGAATCGATCCATGACCTCCGTCCGGTCCGCCCCCGACCCCGAGGGAGCCCGACCGAGCATGTCCACGAACCCCGGCCTCGCCGTCGCCGCCGTCGCGCGTCGGCTCGGCGTCGCGCCCGCGACCCTGCGGACCTGGGACCGCCGCTACGGCCTCGGGCCCTCGCAGCACCGCGCGGGCTCCCACCGGCGCTACACGGACGACGACGTCGCCCGCCTGGTCGTCATGCGGCGCCTCACGCTCGACGGCGTCGCGCCCGCCGACGCGGCCCGCGCGGCCCTGGCCGCCGACGACGACGAGCTCGACGCGCACCGCGGTGCCGTCTCGTTCGACGAGCACGGCGCCGAGGGCGGCACCGACGCCGACGACGACCTCGACGCGGACGACGCGGCCCCCGAGCCCGCTGCGCCGTCGCGCCCGTTCCTGCGCGCGGTGCCGGGCGGAGAAGGCGCGCGGGGGACCGCGCCGCGCGCCCTCGGCGTGCGGGAGGCCCCGCGCCCCACGCGCGTGTCCGACGTCGTCGACGCCGCGATCGCCTACGACCAGCGCACGTGCGACCGGCTCCTGCGGATCCCCGCGGGCGGCGACCCCGCGGCCTGGTGGTCCGACCTCGTCGAGCCGGCGCTCGAGCGGCTCGCCGAGCGCACCGTGCTCGCCGGCCCGGGCGAGGTCCCGGAGGTCGTGCTCGCCAACGCGACGCTGGGCGCGCTGCGCGAGTACACGCAGGCGAGCGAGGACGCGATCGTCGCGGCCGGCGGCCCGCCCCGCAACCACCCGAGCCGCATGCGCCGCATCGTCCTCGTGTTCGCGGCGCCGGACGAGCCGCTGCCCCTCGCCGCGCACGCCCTCGCCGCGTCGCTCGCGTCGCACGGCGCGATGGCCCGCATCGTCACCGGGCCGGCGAACGTCCACCGCACGCTCGAGATCGTCACGATGGTGCGGCCCTCGGCGGTCGCCATGGTGACGACCCAGGCGCGCCCCGACCTGGGGATCGTCCACGCCGCGCACGAGGCGAACCCGAGCCTGCCGTTCTTCGTCGGGCTCCCGAGCGACGAGGCCGCCGGCGACCTCCCGCTCGCCGCGACGGTGCACCGCGTGCGCAGCTTCCCGGGGCTCCTGCACGAGCTCCTCGCGGTCGTCCGCTGAGGTGTCGGGCGGGGCGTCGCGCGGGCGCCGGTGCGCGGACGGTGCGGGAATACGGGAGGGCCCCGCGGCGTAGAATCCTGGTGTGACCGCCTCGCCCGTCCCCGCCGCCGCTCCCGACCGCGACCCCTTCGGTTTCCTGGGTCTCACCTACGACGACGTCCTGCTGCAGCCCGGCTACTCGGACCTGGCGCCGTCGGACATCGACACGACGACGCGCCTGACGCGCGAGATCTCGATCCGCGTCCCGCTCGTCTCGGCGGCCATGGACACCGTCACCGAGTCGCGCATGGCGATCGCGATGGCGCGCCAGGGCGGCATCGGCGTCCTGCACCGCAACCTGTCCATCGAGGACCAGGCGCTCCAGGTGGACCTGGTGAAGCGCACGCAGACGGGGATCATCGACAACCCGGTGACCATCGGCCCGGACGCGACGCTCGAGGAGCTCGACAAGACCGCGGGCGAGTACCGGATCTCGGGCTTCCCGGTCCTCGACGCCGAGCGCCGCCTCATCGGCATGGTGACCAACCGCGACCTGCGCTTCACGCCCGTCGCCGAGTGGGCGACGACGAAGGTCGACGAGGTCATGACGCCCCAGCCGCTCATCACGGGCCCGGCGGGCATCTCCCGCGAGGAGGCGACCGCGCTCCTGCGCAAGCACAAGCTCGAGCGCCTGCCGCTCGTCGACGCGGACGGGCGCCTCACCGGGCTCATCACGGTCAAGGACTTCGTCAAGTCCGAGCAGTTCCCGAACGCGTCGAAGGACGGCCAGGGTCGCCTGCTCGTCGGCGCCGCGATCGGCTACTTCGGCGACGCGTGGCAGCGCGCCACGACGCTCATCGACGCGGGCGTCGACGTGCTCGTCGCGGACACCGCGCACGGCAACGTGCGCATGCTCATCGAGATGGTCGCGCGCCTGAAGTCCGACCCGGCGACGCGCGACGTCCAGGTCATCGGCGGCAACGTCGCGACGCGCGAGGGCGCCCAGGCGTTCGTCGACGCGGGCGCGGACGCGGTCAAGGTCGGCGTCGGCCCGGGCTCCATCTGCACGACGCGCATCGTCACCGGCGTGGGCGTCCCGCAGGTCACGGCGGTCTACGAGGCGTCGCTCGCCGCGCGCCCGGCGGGCGTGCCCGTCATCGCGGACGGCGGCATGCGCCACTCGGGCGAGATCGGCAAGGCCATCGTCGCGGGCGCGGAGTCGGTGATGCTCGGCTCGATGCTCGCGGGCACCGAGGAGTCGCCCGGCGACACGATCCTCGTGAACGGCAAGCAGTACAAGGCGTACCGGGGCATGGGCTCCATGGGCGCCATGTCCTCGCGCGGCAAGAAGTCGTACTCGAAGGACCGCTACTTCCAGGCCGAGGTCACGAGCGACGACATGATCGTCCCCGAGGGCATCGAGGGCCAGGTCGCGTACAAGGGCTCGCTCGGCACCGTCGCGCACCAGCTCGTCGGCGGCCTGCACCAGACGATGTTCTACGTCGGCGCGCGGACCGTCCCGGAGCTCCAGGAGAAGGGCCGCTTCATCCGCATCACGTCGGCGTCGCTCAAGGAGAGCCACCCGCACGACGTCCAGATGACCGTCGAGGCCCCCAACTACACCGGCTTCTGAGGCGGACCACCGCCCGCACGACGACGGCCCGGCGTCCCGCACCCCTCCGGGTGCCGGGTGCCGGGCCGTCGTCGCGTCGCGGACACGTCGTCGTCCGCGTGCCGCGTCAGACGGAGGGTCCGTCCGGTGGGTGCGCCGCCGGGCTCACGACGTCATGACGCGCGTGTGCAGGGCCTGCACGGCGTACCGGGCGGCCCAGAACGCGCCGTGCTGCCACGCCGAGATCTCGGACATCCAGTCGCCCGCGAAGTACACGTTCCCCGCACCCTGCTGGAGCTGCTTGAAGCGCGACGACTGCGTGTTCGGGTAGGCCCACGCGCCCTCGATGTAGGGCACCTTGTGCCACGCGATGGAGAACGAGCTCTCCAGCTCGGTCCGGTACTTCTCGCCGTGGATCTTCACGCCCTGCTCGACGGCGCGCATCTCACGCTGCCGCGGCGTCATGTCGGCGTAGGCGCGCGCGTTGGCCCCGGTGTTGTAGTAGCCGACGACGAGTCCACGGCGCTCGCCGTACCCGTAGGAGGGGTACCAGACGTGGGCGAGGTCCATGTCGGTCTCGGTGATGCCGCCGAAGATCCGGTGGTCGTCCTCCCAGAACCGCGAGCGGTACTCGAGCCCGATCTTGCCCGCCGGCGAGCCGATCGCGAACTCGCCGAGGGCGGCGTCGATGTCCGGGCCCCAGTTCGTGTCCCAGCGGCGCATGAGCCCCGCGGGCGCGGCGACGATCGCGAAGTCCGCGTCGACCTGGCGTGTCTTGCCGTTCGGCGCGGTGTAGGTGACCGTGACGCCGCTCGTGGTGTTCTGCACGCCGGTGACCGGCGAGCTGAACAGGACGTTCTGCTTGCCGATGGCCCGCACGAAGTAGTCGTAGGTCGTGTCCATGCCGCCCTTCGGCTGGAACATGAGCATCGACTGCTCCCAGTTGATCTCGAACGGGAAGTACTGGCCCACCTTCGACGCGAGCACCTCCGAGACCGTGCCGGGGCCGGGGAGCGGTGTGCCGTGCTCGTTCCAGGCGGACGGGTAGACCGAGAACCCGCGGTTGTCGCCGCCGCGGTAGCTGCCGTCGGACTGCAGCGACCCCCAGGACCGGAGGAACGCCCGCAGGTTCTCCTTGTCCGCGGCCGTGAGCTTCTGGTCGAGCGCGCCCTGGTCGGTCGCATAGCTCAGCAGCTCGGACGTGTAGCCGAACACGTCCGCCTTCGCCGTGCGGTACCGGACCGGGTTGCCGGGGGTGGCGCCCGAGCGCTCGTTGTACAGGTAGGCGTCGGCGTTCGCATTGGTGAACACCTCGTAGGGGACGCCCAGCTCGCGCAGGTAGTCCATGGTGACCATCCACTGCGCGATGCGGCCCGCGCCGGCGTTCATGTACACGCCGTCGGAGAACCGGGCCTTCTGGGTGACGCCGTTGACGTCCGTCTCGGAGTCGCCCCCACGTATCGTCAGCGTCCGGCCGCCGGGCCGGTGGCGCGCCTCGAGCACCGTGACCCGGTACCCCGCCTTCTGCAGCTCGTACGCCGAGGCGAGACCCGCGGGTCCGGCGCCCACGACGACGACCTTCTTGGCGGAGCGACCCGTCAGGCTGAAGTCGCTGCCCTGCGGCGGCGTCCACGACTCGTTCCGTGGCTGCGCGGCGGCCGTCGGCGCGAGCCCGACCGCCCCCATCGTCGCGAACATGACGCCGGCGCTGGAGCCGACCCCGACGGCCTGGAGGAAGCTGCGGCGCGAGACGCCGGACGTCTTCTCGTCAGTGACCATGTGGCTGGAGCCCTCTCGTCCACGGCCTGACGGGCGGACGGCCCGGCCCACGATGCCGGGTGCCGCCGTCAGCACCGCGGCCGACGCTAGGCACGCGTCGTCGCGAACGTGGGTCCGGTGCGTTTCGCGCCCGTCAACACGCGGCGGCTCGCGTAAACGTCTCGTGTCGGCGCCGTCGTGCCTGGTCACGGGGCGGTGCGGCGCGCGCTGCTGGTGCCCGACCGCCGGGCGACGAGCCGACACGCGCCCGTCACGCCCCCGAAACGGTGCGCGTCTAGCGTCACCGATCCGGCGGCCGTCGCGGCCCGCCGGAGCGGGCGTCAGGGTGGCGCCCGCCGTCCCCGCCAGGAGGCCTGCATGAAGAACCGCACCAAGGTCGTCGTCGCCGTCGCCGTCACCGCCGCCGTCGCCGTGCCCGGGACCGCCGTCGCCGCAGGGAAGCTCTTCGAGCCGAAGCCCACCGAGTCCTTCTCGTTCGTCACCGGCGACACCCCGTCGATCGCCGACGGCGTCGCGTTCGGCAAGAACGTCGCCTGGTACAAGTCCTCGGGCCTCGGGCCCTCCGCGATGAACACGGCGCCGGGAGCCGGCGCCGAGGAGCGCTACATCCCCACCGACGTGTTCCCCGGAGGGGTGCTGCCGGCGGGCGTGACCATCACCGAGGCGCAGGGGATCAACGTCCTCATGCGGATCGGCGAGAACCTCGAGCGGGCCGGGCTGTCCTACGACGACGTCGTGTCCATGCGCGTGTTCCTCCAGAACCCCGCGGGGCAGGAGAAGATGGACTTCGCCGGCTGGAACCGCGCCTACCGGCAGTTCTTCGCGAACACGAACCTCGCGACGGGGAAGCCGATCGACGTCCAGCTCGGCTCCGCGACGACCGCGCCGATGGTCGTCAACGCCGCGCGACCGTCGCGGTTCGCGCTCGAGATCGAGAACCTTCCTGTGAACGGCTGGCTCGTGGAGGTCGAGGTGGACGCGGTCTACCCGAAGTGACGCACGACGGGCCGGCGCCCCCGAGGGTGCCGGCCCGTCGCGTCGGTCGTCGGCTCAGTCGCGGAAGGTCTCGATGTTGGCGCCGAGCTCGCGCAGGCGCTCCGTGAGGCCCTCGTAGCCGCGCGCGATGATGTCCACCCCGCGCAGGACCGAGGTGCCCTTCGCGGCGAGCATCGCGAGGAGGATCACGACGGCGGGGCGCAGCGCCGGCGGGCAGCTCACCTCGGCGCCCGACCAGCGCGTCGGGCCCGTCACCTGGAGCCGGTGGGCGTCCAGGAGCCGCACGTCCGCCCCGAGGCGCGTGAGGTCGGTGAGGTGGATCGCGCGGCCCTCGTAGACCCAGTCGTGGATGAGCGTCGTGCCCTGCGCGTTCGCGGCGATGACCGCGAAGAACGGCAGGTTGTCGATGTTGAGGCCGGGGAACGGCATGGGGTGGATCTTGTCGATCGGGGCGTGCAGCTCGCTCGGGTGCACGGTGACGTCGACGAGGCGCGTCCGGCCGTTGCGGGACAGGTACTCGGTGCTCTGCGTGTAGCGCAGGCCCATCTCGGACAGGGTCGCGAGCTCGATCTCCATGAACTCGATCGGGACGCGCGCGACCGTGATCTCGGAGCCGGTGACGATGCCCGCCGTGAGCAGGCTCATCGCCTCGACCGGGTCCTCCGAGACGGCGTACTCCACGTCCACGTCGATGTCGGTGCGGCCGTGGACGCGCAGCGTCGTCGTGCCGATGCCCTCCACCCGGACGCCGAGCAGCTCGAGGTAGAAGCACAGGTCCTGGACCATGTAGTTGGGGCTGGCGTTGCGGATCGTCGTCACGCCGTCGCGGCGGGCCGCGGCCATGAGCGCGTTCTCGGTGACGGTGTCGCCGCGCTCGGTGAGCACGACCGACAGGTCCGTGCCCGACGCCGGCGCGACCGTCGCGTGGTAGTTGCCGCCCGTCGCCGTGACCGCGAGGCCGAACGGCCGCAGCGCGATCATGTGGGGCTCCACGGTGCGCGTGCCGAGGTCGCAGCCACCGGCGTACGGGAGCTCGAACGCGTCCCGGAGCCCGAGCAGCGGGCCGAGGAACATGATGATCGAGCGGGTGCGTCGCGCGGCGTCGACGTCGATCGCGGCGAGGTCGAGCTGGTCGGGCACGACGATCTCGAGGTCGCGGCCGCCGGTCGTCCAGGTCGCGCGGACGCCGATGGAGCGCAGCACGTCGACGATGCGGTCGACCTCGACGATGCGGGCGACGCCGCGCAGGGTCGTGCGACCCCGGTTGAGCAGCGACGCGCACAGGAGCGCGACCGCGCCGTTCTTCGAGGAGTTGACGTCGATGCGCCCGGACAGGGTGTGGCCGCCCTGGACGCGCAGGTGCGCGTGCTTGGGCCCGCCGAGGCTGATGATCTCGGAGTCGAGCGCGAGGCTGATGCGGTTGAGCATCTCGAGGCTGAGGTTCTGGGCGCCCTGCTCGATGCGGTGCACGGCGCTCTGGCTCGTGCCGAGCCGCTCGGCGAGCTGGGTCTGCGTGAGGCCCCGGTTCTGGCGGGCGCCGCGGATGAGCGTGCCGACCTGCGTGAGGGGGGCGTCGTCGATCGCTGTCATGCGAGCGACGATAACTCATGGATGAGATATTCATGCGCCGACGCGGCGTGGTCGTGCCGAGATCACGGGTTCGTCACAGGATCTCCATCCGTGTCGTGAGATAGGTACGAACGTGCTCGCGGGCGCGTGGCCCCGTTGCCCGGCTCGTCGTCGCTCGTCCGCTACGAGGGCCAGCGACCGTCCGCGCCGGCCCCGACGTAGGGCGGCTCTCGCTCGGGGTCGAGCGCGTCGACCCAGCGGCGGTGCGCCGCGACCTGCAGGTCGTGGAGGGCGTCGGGGCCCAGGGCGCCGAGGTCCGGGAAGGCGCGCGCGAGGGCGTCGAGGAGGTCCAGCGTGGCGAGGACGTCGGCGTCCGCCGTGTGCAGCGGACCGACGTCGAGCACCTCGTAGCGCGCGCAGAGGTCGACGAGCCGGCGCTTGCCCTCGCGCGCCGGGTCCCACGCCCGGTCGAGCACGAGCGGGTCGAGCACCGGGCGCACGGGCCGGCCGAGCCGGGCGGCGAGGGTCGGCAGGCCGTGCCGGACGAGCTCCGCGTCGAGGAGCGAGAGGTCGAACGCGGCGTTGTACGCGACGAGCGGGACGCCGTCGCGCTGGGCGTCGACGACGAGCGTCGCGATCTCCTCCAGCGCCTCGGCCGGCACGCCACCGCGGGCGGCCGCGTGCGCCGTCGTGACGCCGTGGATCGCCGTCGCCTCGGCGGGGATCTCGACGCCGGGGTCGAGGAGCCACGTCCGCACGTGCGTCGACCCGGGCTCGCGCAGGACGAGGGCCGCGGTGACGATCCGGTCGACGTCCACGTCGACGCCCGTGGTCTCGGTGTCGAGACCGAGGAGCGGTCCCGCCGTCCAGGGCGTCGTCGTCATGATGCACCTCGGGGTCTCGCTCGGGTCCCGGCGCGCGTCGCGTCCGGTGCCGCCGGACGTCCCGGCGACGAGCGTCACCCTGCCAGCGCCCACCCACACGGCGGTCGTGCAGGTGACGGGCACGGCCCGCCGGTAGGCTGGCCCGGTGAGCAACGAGATCGAGATCGGACGTGGCAAGCGCGGTCGGCGCGCGTTCTCCTTCGACGACGTCGCGGTCGTGCCGTCCCGGCGCACGCGCGACCCGAAGGAGGTGTCGGTCGGCTGGCAGATCGACGCGTACCACTTCGAGCTGCCGATCCTCGCGGCGCCCATGGACTCGGTGATGAGCCCGGCCACGGCCGTCGCGCTCGGCAACCACGGCGGCCTCGGCGTGCTCGACCTCGAGGGCCTCTGGACGCGCTACGACGACCCCACCGCGCTCCTGGAGGAGATCGCGGCGCTCGAGCCGCTCGAGGCGACGCGGCGCATGCAGGAGATCTACGCGGAGCCCATCAAGCCGGACCTCATCACGCAGCGCCTCAAGGAGATCCGCGCCGCGGGCGTCACGGTCGCCGGCGCCCTGTCGCCGCAGCGTACCCAGGAGCACTACCAGACCGTCGTCGACGCGGGCGTCGACCTCTTCGTCATCCGGGGCACGACCGTCTCGGCCGAGCACGTCTCCGGCGTCGCGGAGCCGCTCAACCTCAAGCGGTTCATCTACGAGCTCGACGTCCCGGTCGTCGTCGGCGGCGCGTCCACGTACACCGCGGCGCTGCACCTCATGCGCACGGGCGCCGCGGGCGTCCTCGTCGGCTTCGGGGGCGGCGCGGCGCACACCACGCGCGTCTCGCTCGGGATCCACGCGCCCATGGCGACGGCGGTCGCGGACGTCGCGGCCGCGCGCCGCGACTACCTCGACGAGTCGGGCGGCCGCTACGTCCACGTCATCGCCGACGGCGGCGTCGGCCGCTCGGGCGACCTGGTGAAGGCCGTGGCCTGCGGTGCGGACGCCGTGATGATCGGTGCCGCGCTCGCGCGCGCCGAGGAGGCGCCCGGCCGGGGTTGGCACTGGGGCTCGGAGGCGCACCACGCACAGCTCCCGCGCGGCGAGCGCGTGCGCGTCGGCACCGCCGGCACGCTCGAGGAGATCCTCTTCGGCCCGGGCCGCCAGGCCGACGGCACGCTCAACCTCGTCGGCGCCCTGCGGCGCGCGATGGCCACGACCGGGTACTCCGACCTCAAGGAGTTCCAGCGCGTCGAGGTCGTCGTCTCGCCGTACCAGCCGCGCTGAGCCGCACCGTGACGGGGCGCGTCGCGGACGGACCGCGGCTGACGCGCGCGGGCGCCGCCGTGCCCGGCCGGGCGCGTGAGGAGTCGCCCGACGGCGCCCTCCGCGGTCAGGGCGCGGCCGTCGCCTTCGCGGACGTCGGGGACGACGACGTCGAGGACGTCGTCGCCCTGTGGCGCGCGTGCGACCTCACCCGGCCGTGGAACGACCCGTTCCGCGACCTCGCGGACGCCCGGCTGGGGGAGACGTCCACGGTGCTCGTGGGCCGGGCGACGCGCGACCTCCCGGGACGGGCGTCCGCCGACGGCGACCCCGGCGGCGTCGTCCGCGCGGGCGAGGTCGTCGCGTCGGCGATGGCCGGCGTCGACGGGCACCGCGGCTGGCTGTACTACGTCGCCGTGGACCCGCGCCTGCAGGGCACCGGCACGGGTCGCGCCACGGTCGTCGCGGCGGAGGCGTGGCTCGCCGCGCAGGGCGCGCGCGCCGTGCGCCTCATGGTGCGCTCGACCAACGACGCGGTCCGCGGCTTCTACGAGCGCCTCGGCTACGTCGACCAGGAGTGCGTCGTCCTCGGTCGACCGCTCGGCGCGGCGGACGCGCGCGACGCCGGGCGATGACGACGACGGCCTGGGCGCCGGACGCCGACGACCTGGCCGCGCTCGAGGCCGAGCACCGTGCGCGGGTGCGCGCGCTCGACCCGCTCGTCGCGGTCCCCGACCTGGGCGCCACGCCGGACGACGCGCGGCTGCTCGCGGTCCGGCTGCCCGACGGGTCCCGGGCCGCGGGTCTCCTCACGGCCGGCGACGTCGGCGCCGACTCGTCGACCGCGCTGTTCCGCCCGCTGCGCGAGCACCGGCTGCGCGCACGGGCGGCCGGCCCCGACGTCCCGGGCGCGGTCGCCGCGCTCCTCGCCGCCTGGGCGGCGCGCGTCGCCGGGGACCCGGGCACTCCGCCCGACGGCGACGGCGTGCGCCAGGTGGGACCGGCCCCGCGCGACCACGGCATGGTCCTGCTGTGGCCGAGCCGGGACGTCGAGGCCGTCGCGGCGCTCGCCGCGCACGGGATGCGCCCGACCGTCCACCTGGCGGCGCGGCGCGGGACGGCACCCGCCGTGTCGCGGGGTCGTGCCGGTGCGGTCGTGCGCGACGCGACGGCCGACGACGTCCCGGCGCTCGTGGCGCACCAGCTCGCCGAGCTCGCGTACGACGAGCTCGTGGGCGCGGCCCGGGTGCGGCCCGGAGCCCGCGAGCACCTCGCGACCCAGGTCGCGGGCGCGGTGGCGAACCCGGCGACGACGTTCCTCGTCGCGACGGCGGCCCGGGCCGAGGCTCGCGGGGGCGCGTCCGGGGAGCGAGGCGAGGACGTCCTGGGCGTGGTCGCGGTCGAGCCGCCGGAGCGGTCCGGGGCGGTCGCCGGGACGGTCACGACCGGGCCGGTCTCCTACCTGGTGCTCCTGCACGTGACCGGCGCGGCGCGCGGCGCCGGGGTCGGCGGTGCGCTCGTCGACGCGGCGCTCGCGCGCGTGCGCGAGCGCGCCGGGGAGGACGCGGTCGTGCTCCTGCACCACGGCGTCCTCAACCCGCTCTCGGCGCCGTTCTGGGCGCGCCAGGGCTTCCGCCCCGTGCTCACGACCTGGGAGCTGCCCGTCACCGGTCCTGTCGGTCCGACGACGTAGCCTGTCCCCATGACGAGCTCATCCGGCACCCCCGGCAGCGGACCCGGCGAGGGCGCCGCGCTGGACGGCCTGATCGACCCCGAGAACCCCGCGGCGACGTACGTGCTCGAGCCCGACGTCGTCGCACCGCTCGCGCAGCGCGTCGTCACCAGCAACGAGGCGGGCATGCACCGCTCCGTCCTGCCCTTCACGGGCGCGCCGCTCGCCGCGTTCCCGGTGTCCTCCGTCGAGGACGTCGCGCGGGCTGTCGAGCGGGCGCGGGCCGCGCAGCCGGCGTGGGCGGCGCTCCCCGTCCGGGAGCGCGCGGCCGTGCTGCGGCGGTTCGGCGAGCTCGTGCTCGCGCGCCAGTCCGACGGCCTCGACCTCATCCAGATGGAGTCCGGCAAGTCGCGCCGCAGCGCGTTCGAGGAGGTCGCCGACGTCGCGATCCTCACGCGCCACTACGCGCGGCGCGGCCCGCGCTACCTCGCCGACCGGCGGGCGCCGGGGATGCTGCCCGTGCTCACCGGCACGCGCGTGCACCGTCGCCCCGTGGGCGTGGTCGGCGTCGTCGCGCCGTGGAACTACCCGCTGACGCTCGCGTTCGCCGAGGCCGTGCCCGCGCTCGTGGCGGGCAACGCCGTCGTGCTCAAGCCGGACCCGCAGACGACGCTCACCGCGCTGTGGGGCGCGGAACTGCTCGAGGAGGCGGGCCTGCCCGCGGACCTGTTCCTCGTCGTCGCGGGCGGGGGAGACGTCGGCGCCGCGGTGACCGACCACGTGGACCACATCGCGTTCACCGGCTCGACGGCCACCGGCCGCAAGGTCGCCGCGCGGGCGGGAGAGCGCCTCATCGGCGCGACGCTCGAGCTCGGCGGCAAGAACCCCCTGTACGTCGCGGCCGACGCCGACGTGCGCGCCGCCGCGCGCGGCGCCGTGCGCGCGTGCTTCTCCAACTCCGGCCAGCTCTGCGTCTCGATCGAGCGGCTCGTCCTGCACGAGGACGTCGCGGACGCGTTCCTCGACGAGTTCGTCCCGCTCGTCCGCGAGATGCGCCTCGGCGCCGGGCTCGACTACTCCGCCGACATGGGGTCGCTCACGTCGCAGGCGCAGCTCGACCGCGTGGTCGCGCACGTCGAGGACGCCATCGCGCGCGGCGCGCGCGTCCTCGCGGGCGGCGTGCACCGCGCGGACATCGGCCCGTGGTTCTACGCACCCACGGTGCTGGACGACGTGCCCGACGACGCGGCGTGCGCGCGCGAGGAGACGTTCGGTCCCGTCGTCTCCGTGCGTCGGGTCGCGAGCGACGACGAGGCCGTGCGGGTCATGAACGACTCCGAGTTCGGGCTCAACGCGAGCGTGTGGACGCGCGACGTGGCGCGAGGCCGCCGGATCGCGGCCCGCGTGGAGGCGGGGACCGTCAACGTCAACGACGGGTACTCCGCCGCCTGGGGCTCCGTCGGCGCCCCGATGGGCGGGTTCAAGGCGTCCGGCCTCGGCCGTCGGCACGGCCGCGAGGGGATCGAGGCGCTCACGGAGGCGCAGACCATCTCCGTGCAGCGCGGCGCGAACCAGGGCCTCACGCTCGACACGCTCTACGAGATCGGCGGCGAGCTCCCCAGCAGGGTGCTCACCTCCGCGCTCGACGTCATGCGTCGCCTGCGCCTGCCCTGACCGTCCTCCGGCTGCCACTGCCCCCCGACGGTGCCGGGCGCGCGTCGTCAGCGCCGCACGGCGTCGAGCACGGCCTTCGTCGCCGCGGGTACCTCGCGCACGCGGTAGAGCACGGCCTTCCACGGCTCGACGCTCGCCGCGCTGACCCCGATCCCGACCGCGTCGAGACCCGCGACGCGGCACGAGAACAGCGTGCGCGGCAGGTGGTAGCCCTGCGTCACCACGACCGCCGTGCCGACGCCGAACTCCGACACCGCGCGCGTGCACGTGGCGTGCGTGTCGAAGCCCTCCCGGTCCAGCAGGATCGCGTCGTCCGGGACGCCCCGGTCGAGCAGCCACGCGCGCATCGACCCGGGCTCGTCGTAGTCGTCGTGCGCGTCGCCGCTCACGAGGACGACGGGCGCGACGCCCCGGCCGTAGAGCTCCGCGGCCGCGTCGAGCCGACGCCGCAGGTACGTCGACGGCGACCCGTCCGGGCGCAGCCCCGCACCCGGGACGACGATCGCGTCGCTCGGCGGCACGTCCGCCCGGTCGGCGACGTGCGCGCGCCCGACGCCCTGCACGACGGCGAACGGCGCCAGCACGAGCACCGCCAGGCCGGCCGCGACCCAGACCGTCGCGCGCCGACGGCGCGACCGACGGGGGCGGTCGCGCGGGACCCGACGGGAGGCCCCCGACCCGGACGACGTCGACGTCGAGGACTGCGCGGCCGGGCTGGAGGTCGGGTCGTCGCTCACGCCCCGACCCTAGCGCCGCCACAACGCCGACCAGGCGACACGGCGCCCCGAACAGGTGGTCCTGACCCGTCCGCCGTCCGGGACGCGCCAGGACCACCTGTTCGGCGGGTTGCCGGGGGCGAGGGTTAGGTGGGGGTGGTGAGGGTCGTGAGCTCGGCGGTGAGGTTGTGGCGGGCCCGGTCCTCCCATCGGGCGGCGCCCTGCGGGCTGCGGAACAGCACGCCGCCACCGAGCAGTCCTCGCAGGACGGCGGCGCGACCGGTACGGAAGGCGTCGTCGGGCACGTGCGCGTACTCGGCGCGGACCTGCCGGACGTACCGCGCGTACCGGTCCGGCGCGGAGCCGAGGATCGCGAGGTCGGCGTCGGACACGAGCGCACCCGCCCGGTCGTCGGCCGTGGGGGAGTGGTCCGTCGTCACGAGCACGAGCCGCACGACCTCGTCGACGACCGCGGTGTCGAGGTGGCCCGCGAGCCGGGTACGCGCGAGCTCGGCGGAGCGCTCCTCGTCGCGTCCCGCCACGCCGTCGTGCACGGCGTCGTGGAACCACAGCGCGAGCTGGGTCGCCGCGGCGTCGCTCGCCGCCGGGCCGACGGGCTCGCGCCCGGGCGGGCTCGCGCCGTCGGGCACTCCGGGGGGTCGCCCCTCCAGGAGCGCGAGCGAGTCGAGCGCGTGGACGAGGTGCTCCGGCCCGTGGTAGACGCGGTGCGGCTCGTGCCAGCGCTCGACGAGGTCGACGCCGACGTCGCGGGCCCCGGGCAGGAGCGCGTCCCACCGGGCGAGCAGCGCGTCGGCCTTCGCCGCGCGCCGCGCCCGGCCCGGCACGCGCAGCCCGGACGCCCCGAGCCGGCGCGCGAGCTCGCGCCCGCCGACGGGGACGGCTCCCGCCGCGACCGCGGCGTCGTACCGCTCGGCGGCGACGTCGTAGTGGTCGAGGTCGAACGCCCGCCGGCTCACGCCGATACCCGCGGCGAACGCGTGCAGCTCGGCCAACGAGTCGTCCGACACCAGGTGGCTGAACAGCGTCCCGTGCGCGGGCCACGCCGGCGGGTCGATGAGAACGGTCACCGACCGAGCATGCCACCTACGACGCGCGCGACGCCGCCTCGACGACCTCGACGGACTGGCGCGCGATCGCGAGCTCCTCCATCGTCGGCACGACCATGACGAGCGTGCTCGTCCAGTCGGGCGAGATGACGCGCGGCTCGCCGGAGCGCACGGCGTTGCGCTCCGGGTCGACGGCGAGGCCGAGCGGCTCGAGCCCCTCGACGACGGCGGCGCGCACGTCCGCGTCGTTCTCGCCGACGCCCGCGGTGAAGGCGACGACGTCGACCCGGCCGAGCACGGCGGTGTAGGCGCCGACGTACTTGCGCAGGCGGTGGATGTAGACGTCGAAGGCGCGGCGCGCGTCCTCGTCGCCGGCGTCGATGAGCCGCCGCAGCTCGCGGAAGTCGTTGACCCCCGACAGGCCCTTGACGCCCGAGCGCTTGTTGAACAGGACGTCGATCTCGTCGATGCTCATGCCCGCGTTGCGCGCGAGGTGGAACACGACGGCCGCGTCGATGTCGCCCGTGCGCGTGCCCATGACGAGGCCCTCGAGCGGGGTCATGCCCATCGACGTGTCGACCGCGACGCCGCCGCGCACGGCCGACGCGGACGCGCCGTTGCCGAGGTGCAGCACGATCGTGTTGAGGCCCTCGATCCGGCGGCCCAGCACGCGCGCGACCTTGCCGGACACGTACTGGTGGCTCGTGCCGTGGAACCCGTACCGGCGCACGCCGTGCTCCTGCGCGACCTCGCGGTCCAGCGCGTACGTGGCCGCGGCGTCGGGCAGCGTGGAGAAGAACGCCGTGTCGAACACCGCGACGTGCGGCACGTCGGGCAGCAGCTCGCGCGCGACCTCGATGCCCTTGACGTTCGGCGGGTTGTGCAGCGGTGCCAGCGGCGAGAGCGCGGAGATCTGGCGGACGACGTCGTCGTCCACCAGGACCGGCGCGGAGAAGACCGCGCCGCCGTGCACCACGCGGTGGCCCACGGCGTACACGTCCGCGTCGGCGAGCGTCGGCCCCACCTCGTCGAACAGGCCCAGCGCGATGCGCAGGGCGACGCCGTGGTCCGCGACGGGCTCCTCGCGCGTCGTCGTGTTCCCCGCGAACCGATGCTTGATGATGCCGGTGTCCTCGCCGATGCGCTCGATCGTGCCTGCGGCGATCGCCTCGCCGCCGACGGGGTTGACGAGCTGGTACTTGAGCGAGGACGACCCCGAGTTCATGACGAGCACGGACCCGTGCGCCCCGTAGGCGCTGTAGGGGTTGGGGCGCTCGCCCTCGGGCAGGATCGTCATGAGGTGGCTCCTCGGGAGTGGCCGGAGTCGTGGGTGGAGTCGGCGGCCGGCGCAGGGGCCGCGGACCCCTGCGCCTGGATCGCCGTGATCGCGACGGTGTTGACGATGTCCTGCACGAGCGCGCCGCGCGAGAGGTCGTTCACCGGCTTGTTGAGGCCCTGGAGGACCGGGCCCACCGCGACGGCGCCCGCGGAGCGCTGCACCGCCTTGTAGGTGTTGTTGCCCGTGTTGAGGTCCGGGAAGATGAACACCGTCGCGCGGCCCGCGACGTCCGAGCCCGGCATCTTCGACGCCGCGACGGACGCGTCCACGGCGGCGTCGTACTGGATCGGGCCCTCGACGAACAGGTCGGGGCGGCGCTCGCGGACGAGGGCCGTGCCCCGGCGCACCTTGTCGACGTCGGCACCCGACCCCGACTCACCGGTCGAGTACGACAGCATCGCGACGCGCTGGTCGACGCCGAACTGCTGCGCCGTCGCCGCGGAGGAGATCGCGATGTCCGCGAGCTGCTCCGCGGTCGGGTCCGGGATGACCGCGCAGTCCCCGTAGACGAGGACGCGGTCCTGGAGGCACATGAGGAACACCGACGACACGACGGACACGCCCGGCTGCGTCTTGATGATCTCGAACGACGGCTTGATGGTGTGCGCCGTCGTGTGCTTGGCGCCCGAGACCATGCCGTCCGCGAGGCCGAGGTGGACCATCATCGTGCCGAAGTACGAGACGTCCTGGACGCGCTCGCGCGCCTCCTCGAGCCGGATGCCCTTGTGGGCGCGCAGGCGGGCGTACTCCGCCGCGAACCGCTCCACGAGCCCCGGGTCGTGCGGGCTGACGACGTGGGCGGCGTCGATGTCGAGGCCGAGCTCGGCCGCGCGGGCGCGGACCTTGGGCTCCTCGCCGAGGATCGTCAGCTCGGCGACCTGGCGGCCGAGCAGCGTGGACGCGGCGCGCAGGATGCGGTCGTCGTCGCCCTCGGGGAGCACGACGTGCTTGCGGTCCGCGCGGGCGCGCGAGAGCAGCTCGTACTCGAACATGAGCGGCGTGACGACCTCGGGCCGGGGAACGTCGAGGCCGGCGAGGAGCGCCGCGCCGTCGATGTTCTGCTCGAACAGCGCGAGCGCCGTGTCGACCTTGCGCTGCGACTCCTTGGTGACGCGGCCGCGGGCGCTCGCGGCGGCGCTCGCCGAGCGGAACGTCCCCAGGTCGGTGCGGATGATCGGCAGGCTCGGGTCGAGGTCCGCGACGAGGCGCGCCGTGGACTCCGGCGGGAAGAACCCGCCGTTGAGGATGACGCCCGCGAGCGAGGGGAAGCCCGACGCCGAGTGCGCGGCGAGCAGCCCGATGAGGATGTCGACGCGGTCGCCGGGCGTGATGACGACCGCGCCGTCGGTCAGCCGGTCCAGCAGGTGCTCGAACGACATGGCGCCGACGAGCAGGTCCGTCGCCTCGCGGCCCAGGAGCGCCTCCTCCCCGAACGCGAGCGTCCCGCCCACGGCCTCCATGAGCGCGCGCACGGTCGGCGCGTCGAGGAACGGGTCCTCGGGCACCGCCCAGCCCGGCAGGTGCGCGCCCGTGGCCGGCTCGGCCGTCGTGCCCGACGCCGTCCCCGCGGCCCGCGCGAGCGGCTCGCCGTCGGGGCCGAGCGCCCCGAGCAGCGCGCGCACCGCGTCGAGGTCGTCCGGCTGGACGCGGTTCGCGACGACGCCGATCGGCTGCGCGTGCTGGGAGCGCAGCTCGGCGACGCTCACCTCGATGAGGTTGCCCACGGCGTCGGGCGTGCGGTCCTTGCCGGAGACGACGAGGAGGACCGGCGCGCCGAGGTTCGCCGCGACGCGCGCGTTGAACGACAGCTCGGTCGGGCCCGCGACGTCGGTGTAGTCCGTCCCGACCACCACGACGAAGTCGCACTGCCGCGCGACCTCGTGGTACCGGGCCACGATCTGCGAGAGCGCGGCCTCCGGGTCGGCGTGGACGTCCTCGTACGTGACGCCGATCGCCTGCTCGGCGGTGACGTCCACGCCGTCGTGCGCGAGCAGGAGCTCGAGCACGTAGTCCTGCACGTCCGGGCCGGCGGCCCGGGTGACCGGGCGGAAGACCCCCACCCGCTGGACCTTGCGGACCAGCAGGTCGAGGACCCCCAGCGCGATCGTGGACTTGCCCGTCTCGCCCTCGGGCGAGGTGATGTAGATGCTGCGAGCGGTGTCGCTCACTCGTTGTCTCCTCCGGTGTCCTGCACGGCGGCGCTCGCGCCGTTGTACTGCGGGCCACCCTGCTCGGTCGCCGTCTCGCCGACGTCCGGCCACACCCAGTCGCGCACCTCGGGGATGTCCTCCCCGTGCTCGCGGGTGTACTGCCGGGCCGTCAGCCGCGCGTCGACCATCTCCTGGCGCAGACCCGCGTAGGTCGAGCGCAGGGACGGCACGCGGTCGATGACGTCGATCACCAGGTGGTAGCGGTCGATGTCGTTGAGCATGGCCATGTCGAACGGGGTGGTGGTGGTGCCCTCCTCCTTGTAGCCGCGCACGTGGATGTTCGCGTGGTTGGTGCGGCGGTACGTGAGGCGGTGGATCAGCCACGGGTAGCCGTGGTAGTTGAAGATGACGGGCCGGTCCGCGGTGAAGAGCGTGTCGAAGTCCTTGTCCGACAGGCCGTGCGGGTGCTCCTTCTCGTCCTGGAGCCGCATGAGGTCCACGACGTTGACGACCCGGACCTTGAGGTCCGGGATCCGGCGGCGCAGGATGTCCGCCGCGGCGAGCACCTCGAGCGTCGGGACGTCGCCCGCGGCGCCGAGCACGACGTCCGGGTCCTCGCCCTCGACCTCGGTGCCGGCCCACTCCCAGATGCCGAGCCCGCGCGTGCAGTGCGCGACGGCCTGGTCCATGGACAGGAACTGCGGCGCCGGCTGCTTGCCCGCGACGACGACGTTCACGTACTGGCGGGAGCGCAGGCAGTGGTCGTAGGTCGAGAGCAGGGTGTTGGCGTCCGGCGGCAGGTAGACGCGGACGATCTCGGCCTTCTTGTTGACGACGTGGTCGATGAAGCCCGGGTCCTGGTGGCTGAAGCCGTTGTGGTCCTGGCGCCACACGTGGCTCGACAGCAGGTAGTTGAGGCTCGCGATCGGTCGCCGCCACGGGATGTGGTTGGTGACCTTGAGCCACTTCGCGTGCTGGTTGAACATCGAGTCGACGATGTGGATGAAGGCCTCGTAGCTGGTGAACAGGCCGTGCCGCCCCGTGAGCAGGTAGCCCTCGAGCCAGCCCTGGCACTGGTGCTCCGACAGCATCTCCATGACCCGGCCGGCACGCGCGAGGTGCTCGTCGACGTCGGGCCCGAAGAAGTCGGCGTTCCACTGCTTGTCCGTGACCTCGTACACGGCCTGGAGCCGGTTCGACGCGGTCTCGTCCGGCCCGAAGATCCGGAAGTTGTCGGGGTTGAGCCGCACCACGTCGGTGAGCCACTGACCCAGCACGCGGGTCGCCTCGGCGACGTTGCCGCCCGGTCCCGAGACGTCGACCGCGTAGTCGCGGAAGTCCGGCAGGCGCAGGTCCTTGAGCAGCAGCCCGCCGTTCGCGTGCGGGTTGTCGCTCATGCGCAGCGTGCCCTCGGGGGCGAGCGCGGCGATGTCGTCGCGCAGGCGACCGCCCTCGTCGAAGAGCTCGTCCGCACGGTACGACTCGAGCCAGCCGCGCAGCACGTCGAGGTGCTCCGGGGTGTCCCGCGCGCTCGCGAGCGGCACCTGGTGCGCGCGCCACGAGTCCTCGGTCTTCTTGCCGTCGATGACGGGCGGGCACGTCCAGCCCTTCGGCGTGCGGAACACGATCATCGGCCACGCGGGTCGCTCGTCGTTCCCGGCCGCGGCGTCGGCCTTGATCTGCGCGATGTGGTTGAGCACCTCGTCGAGGAGCCGCGCGAAGCGCTGGTGGACCTCGAAGTGGTCCTCGCCGTCGAACCCGCCCGTGAAGAAGTACGGGGTGTGGCCGTAGCCGATCATGAGGTCGCGCAGCTCGTCGTCGCTGATCCGGGCGAGCACCGTCGGGTTGGCGATCTTGTACCCGTTGAGGTGCAGGATCGGCAGCACGACGCCGTCGTTGCGCGCGTTGACGAACTTGTTGGAGTGCCAGCTCGTCGCCAGCGGGCCCGTCTCCGCCTCGCCGTCGCCGACGACCGCCGCGACCAGCAGGTCCGGGTTGTCGAACGCCGCGCCGTACGCGTGGGAGAGCGCGTAGCCGAGCTCGCCGCCCTCGTGGATCGACCCCGGCGTCTCGGGCGCGACGTGGCTCGGGATCCCGCCCGGGAAGGAGAACTGGCGGAACAGGCGGCGCAGGCCCTCGGTGTCCTGCGTGATGTCCGTGTACGTCTCGGAGTACGTGCCCTCGAGGTACGCGTTCGCGACGAGGCCGGGGCCGCCGTGACCGGGGCCCGCGACGTAGATCGTCGACTGGCGGCGCTGCGCGATCGCGCGGTTGAGGTGCGCGTAGAGGAAGTTCAGGCCGGGCGTCGTGCCCCAGTGGCCCAGCAGGCGCGGCTTGACGTCCTCGCGGTCCAGCGGCGTGCGCAGCAGCGGGTTGTCGAGCAGGTAGATCTGGCCGACGGACAGGTAGTTCGCTGCACGCCACCACGCGTCGACGCGACGCAGGGTGTCGTCGTCGAGGGGGGCGACCTCGGCGGGTCGCCAGGCGGTGGACTCGGTGGCGGTGGTCGTGCTCATCTCACGCTCCTGCAGGGGGAAGGGTTCGTGAACGACTACGGCTTCATACAACCGCATCGACCGGGGCCCTGCACGGTCCGTGACGGCCCCGGGCGGTGTGACGTCCGTCCAGGACCGCAGAAAAGGTCCTAGGTCCCGGGAGCCGGTCGCGCACGCCACCGCGTCCGACCGCACCGGTGTGAGGTTCGCCCGGTCCGTCGCCCGCGATGCGGGTTCTCGCGCGAGGCCCGGCTACCGTGGGGTCGTGCCCGAGCCCACCGCCCCGCGTTCGTTCTGGGCGGTCGCCCGCCAGCCCCGCGTGGTCGGCCTGCTCGTGCTGTTCCTCCTGGCCGCCGCCGTGTGCGCACGGCTCGGCGTCTGGCAGCTCGACCGCGCGCAGCAGCGGGCCGAGCTCGCGGCCCAGCAGGAGGCCGCGGAGCTCGAGGCCGCCGGGCCCGAGGGCGTCGGGGTGCTGCTCCCGCCGCAGTCCTCCTTCCCAGGCGAGCTCGTCGGTCGGCAGGCCTGGGTCGAGGGGGAGTACGACCCGGAGGGCCAGCTCCTGGTGGAGAACCGTGCGCTCGACGGCCGCGTCGGCTACCTCGTCCTCACCCCGCTGCACGTGACCGACGACGGGACGCAGGGCGCGTCGTGGGCCGACCTCTCGGGCGCTCCCGTGCTGCCCGTGGTCCGCGGCTGGGTCGAGACGCCCGAGCAGGGCGCGGCGCTCGAGCCGCCGGGCGGCGTCGTGCGGCTCACGGGATACCTGCAGGCCTCGGAGGCCGCGGGCCAGGGCGGCTCCGCCCCCGGGCTGACCGACGCCATCTCGACCGGGGCGCTCGTCAACGAGTGGGGCGGGCCGATGTACTCGGGGTACCTCGTGCTCCTCACCTCCGACCCCGAGCAGCCCTCGGCGGCCGAGGGCGGCCCGGCCCAGCTCCCGCGCCCGACGATCGAGGGCGGCACCGGGCTCAACCTCCAGAACCTCTTCTACGCGCTGCAGTGGTGGGTGTTCGGCGGCTTCGCCGTGCTGCTGTGGATCCGCCTGGTGCGCGACGAGGCGGCGGGCGGCAAGCGCCGCACCCGCGGTGACGGCGGCGGCATCGCCGGCCTCCCGGACCCCGCCGAGATCGACCCGCCCGGCTCGACGTCGACCTCCTGAGGGTCGATCTCGGACGTACGGGTCGACCTCGCGCCGCGCCTCGACGCGTGGACCCGCCCCCGCGGGCGTCGTCACCGACGAAGAGCCCGCTCGACGCGCCGCACGATCGTCGCCGGGTCGCCCAGGTCCGCCCAGACGACCCGGAGCACGACCCACCCCGCCTCCACGAGCGCGTCGTGCCGCGCCTTCTCCTGCTGCAGGCGCGACCGCGGGTCCCCGAAGCCGCCACCCGAGTACTTGACCGCGCCGTCGAACTCCACCGCGACCCGGTGCTCCGGCCAGCCGAGGTCCACCCACAGGCTCCCGCGCCACGTCGGGACCTCGAGCCCGGGCACGGGAGCCGGCAGCCCGGCGTCGTGCACGACCCACCGCACGACCGACTCCCCGGGCGACTCCGACCGGGCGTCCGCGAGCCCGACGACGGCGCGTGCCCGGCGGACGCCGCGCCGCCCCGCGGCCTCCGCGAGCAGGGCGCCGAGCACCGCCGGGTCGGCCCCCGCGCGCAGCGCCGAGTCGGCGACGACCAGAGCCTGCGCTCCCGGCAGGGAGCGGGCGCAGTCCACGACCGTGCGCTCCAGCGTCGTGACCGGGAGACCTGCGACGAGGGTGCGGTCACGGACCGGGAGCGGGGTCCAGTGCCGGCGGAGCGCCGGCTCGCGGGTCTGCGCCGCCTTGGGCGGGCGGAGCTGGGTGACGTGGACGACGTCGGCCAGCCGCCAGGTCCAGCAGCCGTGCAGCAGCGCGGCGCTCGTGTGGCTGAACCAGTACGCGCTCGACAGCCGCTCGGCGACGGCGCTGACCCGACGCAGCACCAGCTCGCGGCGGAGCTGCGCGGGGCTCGCGTCGGCAGGGACCGGCGGGAGGTAGACGCCGCGCCGGACGCGGTCGAGGGTCCCGTCCCGGGTGCGGCGGGCGAGCTCCGTGCGCCGCTCCTCCGAGAAGCGGGTCGCCGTCGGCGGGACGGGGCGCTCGGTCCGGCGGTCGTCGCCGGGGCGCCGGGGCGCGGCGTCGGGAGAGGTGACGTCCGCACGCCCGTCCGACGACGTGCGGCCCGGTGGGGTGTCGCGGGCGGGCGGCTCCACGGGCGCGGCGTCGCGCGCCGGGGTGGCCCGGGGCAGGGTGTCGATCGGCGGGATGTCGTGCGGCATGGTGCCGAGCGTGGCCGACGCGGGCGGGACGCGGGGCGTCACGCCGTGGTCTGTGGACAACCGAACCCGCGAGATCGACCCCAGCGTCCGAGATCGACCCTCTGGAGGTCGATCTCGAGACGGCCGGGTCGATCTCGCGGGCGGCTACTCCTGCTGCCAGGAGTGCCAGAGACGGGCGTAGTCGCCGCCCGCCGCGACGAGCTCGTCGTGCGGGCCGATCTCGCTGATGCGGCCGTCGTCGACCACGGCGACGCGGTCGGCGTCGTGCGCGGTGTGCAGGCGGTGCGCGATCGCGACGACGGTCCGGCCCGCGAGCACGGCGTCGAGCGAGCGTTCGAGGTGGCGGGCCGCGCGCGGGTCGAGGAGCGACGTCGCCTCGTCCAGCACGAGCGTGTGCGGGTCGAGGAGCACGAGCCGCGCGAGCGCGACCTGCTGCGCCTGCGCGGGGGTCAGCACGTGCCCGCCCGACCCGACGGTCGTCTCCAGGCCGTCGGGCAGGGACTCCGCCCAGCCGCGCGCGTCCACGGCGTCGAGCGCGTCGCGGAGCTCGGCGTCGCTCGCGTCGACCTTCGCGAGCCGCAGGTTGTCCGCCAGGGTCCCGACGAACACGTGGTGCTCCTGCGTGACGAGCGCGACCTGACGGCGCAGGTCCTCCAGCGGCAGGTCGACGAGGCGGACGCCGCCGGAGCGCACCGACCCGGCGGTGGGCGGGTGGATGCCCGCGAGCATGCGCCCGAGCGTCGACTTGCCCGCGCCGGACGGACCGACGACGGCGAGCCGCTCGCCCGGCTCGAGGTCCAGCGAGACGCCGTGCAGCACGGGGTGGCCCTCGCGGTACGCGTACTCGACGTCGCGCGCGACGAGCCGGTCGCCGTCGGGCACGTCGCCCGTCGCGGTGCGGTCGCCGGGGACCTGCGCGACGCCGACGATCCGGGCGTAGGACGCCGCGGCGACCTGGATCTCGTCGAGCCAGAAGATGAGGTTCCACACCGGCCCCGCGAGCTGGAACGCGTACGTGGTCACCGTGGCGACCGCGCCGAGCGTCGTCTGCCCCTGCGAGAGCAGCCACGCGCCCCACACGAGCGCCGCGACGGGCGCGATCGCGATCGCGAGGTCGATGCCGGGGAACAGCACGGTGCGCAGCCCGAGCGTGTACTTCTCCGACTCGTACGCCTCGGTGAGGTCGGCGCGCACGCGGGCCTGGCGCCGCTCGGTGAGCGAGAGCGCGTCGACCGTGCGCGCGCCCTCCACGTTCTCCGTGATGGTGCCGTTGAGCGTCGCGTACGCGGCGGCCTCGCGCTGGTAGCCCGCCGACGCGCGCCGGAGGTACCAGCGCGAGACGACGACGAGCAGCGGGACCCCGACGAACAGCGCGATCGCGACCAGCGGCGCGACGACGACCGACGCCACGACCGTGAGCACGAGCGTCACGACGGCGACGAGGAGCTGCGGCACGCCGAAGCGCACCGCGTGCTGGATGCGGTCGACGTCGTTGGTCGTGCGGGCGACGAGGTCGCCCGTGCCCGCGCGCTCGACCGTCGAGAGGGGGAGCGAGGTCACCGTCTCGACGAGGTCCTCGCGCAGCTCGGCGAACACCGTCTCGCCGAACACCATGGACAGGCGCTGGGCGTACCGGCGGAGCACCGCCTGCGCGACGACGGCCCCCGCGCCGACGGCGACGACCGTCGTCACGTAGGACGACGTCGTGCCCTCGGTGACGGCGTCGACGAGCCGGCCGAGCAGCCAGGGCCCGACGAGCCCGGCGACGGCGGCGAGGGTGTGGAGCACGGCGATGAGCACGAACGTGCCGCGGTGGCGGGCGAAGAGCCGCCCGGCGGCGGCGCGGACGGCGGGGCCGTCGGCGACGGGGAGCTTCACGACTCTGCTCCTTCGGGTGCGGTACGGGCGAGGACGGGCGACTCGTCGAGCGAGCGCCCGACGACGCGCAGGTAGCGGGCCGCGTCGTCGTCCGGCGCGGTGCCGGACGCGTGGGCGCGGTCGACGAGGTCCCGGTGCGTGCCGCGCGCGGTGACGCGGCCGCCCTCGAGGAGCAGCACCTCGTCGACGTGCTCGAGCACGAGCGGCGAGGCGGTGACGACGAGCGTCGTGCGTCCGCGCCGGGCGTCGGCGAGGCGCGCGGCGATCCGTGCCTCCGTGTGGGCGTCGACGGCGCTCGTCGGCTCGACGAGCACGAGGACCTCGGGCTCCGTGAGCAGGGCGCGCGCGAGCGCGACGCGCTGGCGCTGCCCGCCCGACAGCGAGCGACCCTTCTCGGGCAGCTCGCCCGCGAGGCCGTCGGGGACGGAGTCGAGCACGTCGTGGGCGTCGGCGACGGTGACGGCGGCGAGCACGTCGGCCTCGGTCGCGGCACCCCGCGGGTCGAGCTCGTCGCGCAGCGCGCCCGAGAAGAGCTGGGGCGTCGCCTCGGCGACGACGACCCGGCGCCGCAGCGCGTGCTTGTCCAGGTCGGCGAGGAGCGTCCCGCCGAGCCGCACGGGCGTGGCGGCCTCGGCGGCGTCGTCGAACCGGCCCAGGCGTGTCGCCACGGCCGCCGACGCGTCGGGGTCCGCGGACACGAGCGCGACCACGCGGCCCGGCTCGAGGACCAGGCCGCTCGTCTCGTCGACGAGGGGGCTGCCCTCGGGCGGCATGGGCGCGGTGGCCGGTGTCGCGCCCGCGGCGGGCTCGACCGCGAGGACGCGCACGATCTTGCGCGACGCGACGTGGGCGCGCGTCGCGATGTTGAGCATCTGCGTCGCGACCTGCAGCGGCCAGCCGAGGAACGCCGCGTACCCGTAGAACGCGACGAGCTGCCCGGGCGTGATGTCGCCGCGCAGGGCCGCCGTCGCGCCCAGGTAGACGACGAGCACGACGAGGAGGCCCGGCAGGAGCACCTGCAGGGCGTCGAGCGTGGCCTGCGTGTGCGCGACCTTGACCCCCGCCTCGCGCACCTTCTGCGACTGGCGCGCGTAGCGGCCGACGAACACGCCCTCGCCGCCGATGCCGCGCAGGATCCGCAGGCCGGAGACGGTGTCGGCGCCGAGCGTCGTGAGCCGGCCCTGCGCCTCGCGCTGCGCGGCCTGGCGCTGCTGGAGCGGCTTGACGAGCAGCGCGAGCACCGCCGCGACGACCGGCAGGCCCAGCACGACGACGAGCCCGAGCTGGAGCGACGTCGAGAGCATGATGACCGCCACCACGACGTACGCGCCGAGCGCGCCGAGGAACTGGCCCATCATCGAGAAGAGCTGGCCGACGCGCATGGCGTCGCTCGCCACGGTCGACACGACCTCGCCCGTGGGCAGCTCCTCCGTGATCGCGTCGCCGGAGCGCGCGGTGACGTCGCCCACGAGCTGGGACGTCGTGAGCGCGGAGCGCAGCCAGTTCGCGATGTCGAACCGGTGCTGCGTGACCCCGGTGACGACGATCCCGAGGCCGAGCGCGAGCAGGAGACCCGCCCAGCGCCACAGCTCCGGCCCGAACCCCTCCGCGAGCCCCTCGTCGAGCGCGCGGCCGAGCATGTACGGCTGGAACGCCTGGCACGCGAAGTTGGCCAGGCCGAGCAGCACGGAGACGGTGAGCACGGTCCACTGACGACGGGCCAGCCAGAGCAGGTAGCGCGTCGGTCCGCGCAGGTCGGGGGTCCCCGGGTCGGGGAGGGGGAGGGGTCGCACGGTGTTCTACCCTAGGTTCGGCGTCCGACACGCGGCGACGCATTAACGGCGGCGACCGCGTCACACGCCACCGCGGCGGCACGGACCGCCGCGGCCGTCTCGCCCGGAACGAGGACCCCTCCCATGACCACGCAGGACCCGGCCACCCCCACCGACACGCCCGCCCCCGCCGGCGCGGCGACGCCCAGCACGGAGGCCGCCCGCACCGCGATCCGCAAGGCGCGCGGCGCGCTCGCCCGCTACCGGGTCCTCGCGATCATCACCGGTGTGATGCTCCTCGTCCTGTGCGTCGAGATGCTCGTCAAGTACGGGGTCGGCCAGCTCGTCGACGTCGACGGGGTCATGCGGTACGTCTCGTGGATCCCCTTCGCCCACGGCTGGATCTACGTCGTCTACCTCGTGACGGTCCTCGACCTGTGGACCAAGATGCGGTGGGGCTGGGGCCGCCTCGCGACCATGGTCTTCGCGGGCGTCGTGCCGGTCATGTCGTTCATCCTCGAGAAGAAGGTGCACGCCGAGGCCGAGGCCAAGCTCGCCGTCCTGGAGGAGCAGTACGCGTCATGACGACGCCGCTCGCGCCCCTCGTCGCACCCGGCCCCGAGCTGACCACCGCGGAGCTCGAGCGGTACGCGCGCCACCTCGCGCTGCCCGGCGTCGGCCCCGAGGGGCAGCGCCGTCTCGCCGCCGCGCGCGTGCTCGTCGTCGGCGCGGGCGGCCTCGGCAGCCCCGCCCTGCTCTACCTGGCCGCCGCGGGCGTGGGCACGATCGGCATCGTCGACGACGACGTCGTCGACACCTCCAACCTCCAGCGCCAGGTCATCCACGGCGGTCCTGACGTCGGGCGCCGCAAGGTCGACTCCGCGCGCGACGCCATCGCCGACGTCAACCCGCACGTGCGCGTCGTCGAGCACGCGGTCCGCCTCGACGCGGACACCGCGCTCGACGCGCTGCGCGGCTACGACGTCGTGCTCGACGGCGCCGACAACTTCCCCACGCGCTACCTCGTCTCCGACGCGGCCGAGGTGCTCGGCCTGCCCGTGGTCTGGGGCTCGATCTACCGCTTCCAGGGGCAGGTCAGCGTCTTCTGGGGCGCGCCCCGGTTCGCCCTGCCCGACGACGTCCCGCGCCCGGGCGGCGCGGCTCCCGTCGGCCCGGGGGACGGCGAGGCGCGCGGGGTCACCTACCGCGACGTGTTCCCCGTCCCGCCGCCGCCCGGCGCCGCGCCCGACTGCGCGACCGGCGGCGTGTTCGGCGCGATGTGCGGGACCGTCGGCTCCGTCATGGCGACCGAGGCGATCAAGCTCGTCACCGGCGCCGGCACGACGCTGCTCGGCCGCCTCGCCGTCTACGACGCGCTCGACCTCTCGTGGCGCCAGCTCACCGTGCGCGCCGACCCGACCCGCGACCCCGTCACCGCGCTCCTGCCGGGCGACGACGCCTACGCCGCGTTCTGCGGACTGGCCCCGGCGACGTCGGTCGCGCGGCCGGTCACGGGGGAGCGCGACGTCACCGCGCGCGACGCGGCGGCCCTGCTGGGCGACGACGGCACGGCCCCGTACGTGCTCGACGTGCGCGAGGACTGGGAGGCGCAGGTGCGTCCCCTGCCCGGGTCGACCCTCGTGCCGAGCGGCACGTTCCTCACGGGCGACCCCGCCGCGGCGCTCGCGGACCTCCCGTCGGACCGACCCGTGCTCGTCCTGTGCGCGGTCGGCGGCCGCTCGGCCCGCGTCGCCGACGTCGCGCGCGCCGCCGGGATCGACGCCCGCTCGGTCGTCGGCGGCGTCCCCGCCCTCCTCGACGCCCTGGAAACGACCCCGGCCACCTAGTCCGCCCCCGCCGAGCAGGTGGACGTCGCGGATCCTGGTCGGCTGACGAGCCAGGACGGCCTGTTCCGCTGGCGGGACCGGCGTCAGAGGGCGAGGTCGAGGCGGCCCTGGGGGGACGAGCTCGCGAGGGCGCCCTCGCGGCGGGGGATGCGGCCGGCGCCGGCGGCGAGGCGGCCCGACTCGACGGCGAGGCGCATCGCGTGCGCCATGCGGACCGGGTCGGCGGCGCGCGTGACGGCGGTCGCGAGCAGGACGCCGGCGCACCCGAGCTCCATGGCCTGCGCGGCGTCGGACGCCGTGCCGATCCCCGCGTCGAGGATCACGGGCACGCGCGCGGCGGCGGCGATCGCCTCGATGTTGCGGGGGTTGAGGATGCCGAGGCCGGTGCCGATCGGCGCGCCGAGCGGCATGACGGCGGCGCACCCGACGTCCTCGAGCCGGCGCGCGAGGATCGGGTCGTCGTTCGTGTAGGGCAGCACGACGAACCCGTCGCGCACGAGCTGCTCGGCCGCCTCGACGAGGCCGACGGGGTCGGGCAGGAGCGTGACGTCGTCCGCGATCACCTCGAGCTTGACCCACTCGGTGCCGCACGCCTCGCGCGCGAGGTGCGCGGTGAGCACGGCCTCGCGCACCGAGAAGCACCCGGCCGTGTTGGGCAGCGCCCGGATGCCGAGGCGCGCGAGGAGCGCCCAGATCCCGGCGTCGGGGGAGGCCGCGCCACCGGCGCGCACGGCGACGCGGCGCATCGCGACGGTCGTCAGTGCGGTGCCCGAGGCGACGAGCGCGTCCTCGAGCGTGAGCAGGTTCGCCGCCCCGCCGGTGCCCATGACGAGGCGGGACCCGATCGTCGTGCCGGCGACGACGAGCGGGTCGCCGCCGTCCGACGGTCGGTGCGCGGGCGCGGGGGAGATGTCGGTCGTGGTCACGGGTCCTCCTCAGCCGCCCTGGACGGCGGTCACGATCTCGATGCGGTCACCCGGCGCGACGACGGTCGTCGCCCACGAGCCGCGCGGCACGACGGCGTCGTCCACCGCGACGGCGACACCCTGCGGCGTCCCGTCGGCGACGTACGCGGGCACGAGCGCCGCGACGAGCTGCTCGAGGTGCACGGGGGCGTCGAGCGGGTACGGCTCGCCGTTGACGAGCGCGGTCGGAGCAGGTCGGGTCACGGAGATCACCTCGGTGTCGTCAGGGAGAACGCGGCGGACCGGACGGTGCCGAACCCGGGGTCGCTCCCCAGGTCGGGCCCGCCGTGGGGAGCGATCCCGGGTTCGGCGAAGCGGTCGGTGCGGGTAGGGGTGAGGGCGGCCGCGACGGTGGGCGGGAGCGCGGCACCCGTGAGCCCGGCCATCACCGCGTCGGCGGTGAGCGGCGCGAGCAGGATGCCGTTGCGGCCGTGCCCCGTCGCGAGGTGCAGCCCCGGGACGCCGGTCGGACCGACGAGCGGGAGGTTGTCCGGGGTCGCGGGGCGCGCCCGGGGCGTCACGTCGACGAGCGCGGCCTCGTCGATCCCGGGCAGCAGGGCGCGCGCGTCGCGCAGCAGGGCGAAGACGCCGCCCGCGGTCGCGCGGCGGTCGTCGGGGTTCTCCTCGGTGGTCGCGCCGACGACGACCTCCCGGTGACCCGCGACGCCGCGACCCGGCCCGTCCGGGACCGGGTCGCGCGGCACGACGTACACGGGTCGCCCCTGCACGACCCCGCGCACCACGTGCTCCAGCGCGAGGTCCGGCCCGGCGTCGAGCCTCAGCGTCTGCCCCTTGACCGGCCGGGTCGGCACGACGACGCCCGGCACGTCCGCGAGGAGCGCCCCGGACTCCCAGCCCGCCGCGACGACGACCGCGCCCGCCGCGTGGAGCCGGCCCGCGTCGTCGTGCACGCCCACGACCCGCCCGGCCCGGCCGAGCGCGAGCCGCGTCGCGGACGCCCGCACGACGACGGCGCCCACCGCGGATCCGGTGCCCGACCCCGCGAGCGTCCCCGGCCCGGAGCCCGCTCCGGTGCCGCCACCGACCAGGCCGCGCAGCCCGCCGAGCAGGGCGGCGTGCACCGCGCGCGGGTCGACCGCGTGGTCGTCCGGCGCCCAGGCGGCGCCCGCGACCCGCGGGCCGAGGTACGGCTCGCGCCGACGGGCGTCGGCGACGGTGAGCTCGCGCGAGGCGAGGCCGTGCTCCGCGTGGAGGGCGAGGACGCGGCGGAGCAGGGCGAGGTCGTCGGCGTCGTAGGCGAGCGTGAGGGTGCCCGCGGTGCGCAGACCGACGTCGGCCCCGGTCGCGGCGCGCAGGTCGGCGGCGAACCCCGGCCACGCCGCGGCGGCGGCGAGGTGCAGGCGCAGCGCCGCGTCCTCGCCGAAGTCGGCCTCCGTGACGGGGGCGAGCATCCCGGCCGCGGCGTGCGTCGCGCCGTCGCCCGGCGCCGGGTCCAGCACCGTGACCGACAGACCGGCGCGCGCGGCGCGCCACGCCACGGCGAGCCCCACGATCCCGCCGCCCACGACGACGACGTCGCGCGCGCCGTCGGGCACGGCAGGGCCGGCTCCCGGCGGGCGGGGCCCGGGACGGACAGGGGTGTGCATGCGCGCTCCCTTCGCTGGCATGACCCAGATCAGGTTCGACGGTCGGCTCCGACGCCCTCTCAGCCCCGTGCGGGGCTCCCGTGCTGTCGGCCACAGTACCCGCGTGCGGGAGCGGGCGCGGCTAGGCTCCGGCGGGTGAGCACCGAGACCTTCGCCACGCCCGCGAACCCCGCCGTGCCGGCTGCGGACGACGCGCGGGCCCGGCTCGCCGACGCACGCCTCTACCTGTGCACCGACGCGCGCGAGGAGCGCGGCGACCTCGAGGACTTCCTGCGGGCGGCGCTCGCGGGCGGGGTCGACGTCGTCCAGCTCCGCGACAAGACGCTCGACGCGGCGCGCGAGCTCGAGCTCCAGGAGCTCGTCGCACGGGTCGCGACGGAGCGCGGCGCCCTGTGGGCCGTGAACGACCGGGCCGACGTTGCGGCGCTCACCGGTGCACCCGTCGTCCACATGGGTCAGGGCGACCTGCCGGTCTCCGCGGTGCGATCCCTGCTCGGGGCCGCGCCGGTGCTCGGCCGGTCCACCCACTCGGCCGACCAGGCGGCCGCGGCCGAGGCGGACCCGGACGTCGACTACTTCTGCGTGGGCCCCCTCTGGGCGACGCCGACGAAGCCGGGGCGCGTCGCGGTCGGGCTCGACCTGCTGCGCGACGTCGCCGCGACCCGGCCCACGACGCCCTGGTTCGCGATCGGCGGGATCGACGCGGAGCGGCTGGACGCGGTCCTCGACGCCGGGGCGACCCGCGTCGTCGTCGTGCGGGCGATCACGCAGGCGCCAGACCCGGAGGCCGCCGCCCGGGCGCTGCGCGGGCGGGTCGCCGAGCGAGCGGCCGAGCGCGCCGCCGAACCCACCGGCGCCTGAGACGCGGGACGGGACCGCGCCGCGCGGCGACTATCCTGGAGCCGTGACGTCACCCGCCACCGCTCCCGACACCCCCACCACCGCCGAGGTCGCCGCGACCCCGCGCCCCGTGCTCGTCGTCGACTTCGGCGCCCAGTACGCGCAGCTCATCGCGCGCCGCGTGCGCGAGGCCAAGGTCTACTCCGAGATCGTGCCGCACACCTTCACGGTCGAGCAGATGCTCGCGAAGGACCCGGTGGCGATCATCCTCTCCGGCGGGCCGTCGTCGGTGTACGCGACCGGCGCGCCGTTCGTCGACCCGGCGCTGTTCGAGGCCGGCGTGCCCGTCATGGGCATCTGCTACGGCTTCCAGGCCATGGCCAAGGCGCTCGGCGGCGAGGTCGCCCAGACGGGCCTGCGCGAGTACGGCGGCACCGAGGTCGAGGTGTGCGCCGCGGGCGTCCTGCTCGACGGCACGCCGGAGCACCAGACCACGTGGATGAGCCACGGCGACGCGGTGCACCGCGCGCCCGAGGGCTTCGAGGTCCTCGCGACGTCGTCGGGCTCGCCGGTCGCCGCGTTCGAGGACCGCGAGCGTCGCCTCTACGGCGTGCAGTGGCACCCCGAGGTCAAGCACTCCGCGCACGGCCAGACCGTGCTCGAGCACTTCCTCTACGAGGGCGCCGGGCTGGCCCCGGACTGGACGCCCGGCAACGTCATCGCGGACCAGGTCGCGGCGATCCGCGCCCAGGTCGGCGACGCGCGCGTCATCTGCGCGCTCTCGGGCGGCGTCGACTCCGCCGTCGCCGCGGCGCTCGTGCAGCGCGCGGTGGGCGACCAGCTCACGTGCGTGCACGTCGACCACGGGCTGATGCGCGCGGGCGAGGTCGAGCAGATCGAGCGCGACTTCGTCGCGGCGACGGGCGTCAACCTCGTGATCCGCGACGAGAAGGAGCGGTTCCTCACGGCGCTCGCCGGGCACAGCGACCCGGAGACCAAGCGCAAGATCATCGGCCGCGAGTTCATCCGTGTGTTCGAGGACGCCGCGCGCCAGATCGTCGAGGACGCGGGCGAGCACGGCGCCGAGGTGAAGTTCCTCGTGCAGGGCACGCTCTACCCGGACGTCGTCGAGTCCGGCGGCGGCGAGGGCGCGGCGAACATCAAGAGCCACCACAACGTCGGCGGCCTGCCCGACGACCTCCAGTTCTCGCTCGTCGAGCCGCTGCGCACCCTCTTCAAGGACGAGGTCCGCGCGGTCGGCCGCGAGCTCGGCGTCCCCGAGGAGATCGTCGCGCGCCAGCCGTTCCCCGGTCCCGGCCTCGGCATCCGCATCGTCGGCGAGGTCACGGCGGAACGGCTCGAGACGCTGCGCGCGGCCGACGCGATCGCGCGCGAGGAGCTGACGAAGGCGGGACTCGACGACGAGATCTGGCAGTGCCCCGTCGTGCTGCTCGCCGACGTCCGCTCGGTCGGCGTCCAGGGCGACGGCCGCACCTACGGCCACCCGATCGTGCTGCGCCCCGTCTCGTCCGAGGACGCGATGACGGCCGACTGGACGCGCCTGCCCTACGACGTGCTGTCCGTCATCTCGACGCGCATCACCAACGAGGTCTCCGAGGTCAACCGCGTCGTGCTCGACGTGACGAGCAAGCCCCCGGGCACCATCGAGTGGGAGTGACCCCCTAGCGGGACGGGCGGGCCCGACGATCCACGGCGATCGTCGCGGCCCGTTCGTACGCCCGCTCCACGTCGGCGAGCACGCGCGGCCAGCCCGCCGACGACGGCACGTCCCGGTTGTGCGCGACGATCCGGTCGAGCAGGTCGTCCTCGGTCGCGAGCCGCACGAGCGCGTCGGCGAGCCCGGCGTCGTCGTCCGCGAGGAGCGCGTCGACGCCGTCGGTGAGGCGCTCCGCGACGCCCGACTGCGAGCGGGTGAGCACCGCCAGCCCGGCGGCCTGGCCCTCGAGCGCGGCGATGCCGAACGCCTCCTCGACGGCGGGCGCGGCGAACACGTCGGCCCGTGCGTAGAGGCGCTTGAGCCCGGTCGCGTCGAGGCGGCCGGGCAGCGACACGACCGACCCCAGCCCGTGCTCCGTGACGAAGCGCCGCGCGTCGGCCAGCTCCGGTCCGTCCCCGGCGAGCGTCACGTGGAGCGCCCCCTCGGGGAGGCGCCCGACGGCGTCCCGCACGACCTCCAGGAACGGCAGTACGCGCTTGCGCGGCGCGAACCGCGTCGCGGCCACGACGTGGAGGGCCGCGCCCTCCATGCGGTCGGCGCGCTCGGTGCGCGGGACGCGCCACGCGTCGAGGTCGAGGCCGTTGTGCAGGACCACGACCTCGCCGTGGTCGCCGACGATGCGGCGCAGGGGAGCGGCGGTCAACTCGCTCACCGCCGACCACAGGACGGGCC
Organism: Cellulosimicrobium sp. 22598; assembly: GCF_052044445.1. Taxonomy (NCBI): domain Bacteria; kingdom Bacillati; phylum Actinomycetota; class Actinomycetes; order Micrococcales; family Promicromonosporaceae; genus Cellulosimicrobium; species Cellulosimicrobium sp. 22598. The sequence goes on along the minus strand of NZ_JBQEMZ010000011.1, from coordinate 30,616 downwards.
AGCTCGACCAGCGCGTGACGCGGTCGAGCGCGGCGAACGCCTTCTCGGCCCCGCCCCACACGCTGTGCACGGTGAGCACGGCGGGCAGCCCGGCGCGCACGACCGTGCGCAGCGACGCCTGCGTCGAGGGGGTGAGGACGCCCATGTGCAGGTGCACGACGTCGGGCCGGTCCGCGCCGAGGATCCGCGCCACGTGGTGCGGCGCGCGCGGGTGGACGGGGTAGCCGCCCGGCACGCGTGCCGCGAGCCGGTGCACCGTGACGTCGCCGTCCCGCTCGGTCGACACGCCGTGCGCGCCGGGGCGCGCCGGCGTGGTGCACACGACCGAGACGTCGTGGCCGGTCGCCGCCTGCTGCTGCGCGAGCCGCGCGACCTGGGTCTCGATCCCGCCGAGCAGGGGGAGGTAGCAGTCGGTCAGGTGGGTGATGCGCACGGTCGGCATCCTCCCATCCCGGCGCGGCGCTGAGGTGCGCGTTCGCCGCGCGGGGGACCGCCGTCGTCGCTACCGTGGGTCCCGTATGGGTGGTTCGACCGCCCTGCGGCGGACCCGCGCCCGCGGGTCGCGGACCGCGGTGCGGCAGCAGGTGGGTCCTGACGAAGGGGAGAACGCGCCATGTCGAGCACCGTCACCGTCACGCCGGCCAAGGGGGCCCGAGGCATCGGCCTCGTGTCGATCATCGCCGGCATCGTCCTCCTCCTCGCGGGCATCGGCACCTGGATCGTGGTGGCGAACCAGCTGTCCGCCGAGGAGATCACCGTCTCGGACGACGCGTCGTTCCTGGCGGGCCGCCACGTCAACGGGCCGCTCACCGCGTACGCGCAGGCCGAGGTCATCAACAAGCACGCGCTCGAGGCGAGCGGCGGCCAGACGTACGCCGAGCTCGACCAGGACGACCCCACGCGGCAGACGGTCATGACGGCGTCGTTCCTCCGGGCGTCGCTCTTCACGTCCGTCGTCGCGTTCGGGGTGTGCCTGCTCGTCATGGGGCTCGGCATCCTGTTCATCCTCGTCGGGATCGCGCTCCGGCGACTCGCGGGCGGCCCCAGCGTCGCGGTCGAGACGCCGGGGGCGTACACGTCGTCGGGCGACCTGTCGGACGCGGGACGCCACGCCGCCCCCGTGCACGCGGAGCCCGCGCCGACCGCCCCGCCCGTCCGTCCGGAGCCGACTCGTCCCGTCGAGGCGCCGGGCCGCACGTCCGCGCTCTCGACGCCCGGCGCCGAGGCCCGCGCGGCCGCGACCCCGGTCGAGCCGACCGGCGCACCGGGCACCGGGACGCCGTCCGCCCCCGGCGCGTCGCCCGCCGCCTCACCGGACACGACGCCGCCCGTGACCGGACCCACGGGCACCTCGCCCGAGCGCAGGGGTGACGAGCCCACCCCCTGATCGTCCCGGCCGTCCGTCCGGACGCCGAGGACCCGTTCCCACCGGGTCGCACCGGGGAGAGCGTGCGGGGCGGCGTCGCTCGGACACGGCGAGGGGCCGTGGCACACGTGCCACGGCCCCTCGGTGTCTCCCGCCCGGGTGCGTCCCTGGTCGCCGGGTCCGCGCGCGACGGGTCCGGGCTCAGCCGCGTCGGCGCCGAGCCCCCGAGACGATCGACCCGACCACGAGCGTGAGGCCCGCCGCGGCGAGCACGACGATCGTGGCCAGCCCGAGGTCGACCCGCGCACCGAGGGCGGCGGCGAGGACGACGACGCCGAACGCGACGAGGACGAATCCCCACACGATCGTGGAGACGCGCGGTCCGCGCCGTCCGGGCGACGGGGGTCCGGCGGGCGCGACGGGCGACGCGGGCGCCGAGGGCGTCGCCGAGGCGGACGGCCCGACCGGTGGCACGGCACCGGCGGCCTGGCCGGACGTCGTCGTGCCGTCCGGAGCAGCACCCGTGTGCGCAGGCGTCGCGGGCACGCCCACGTCCAGGACGGAGGTCTCCCCGTCCCGTGCCTGCGTGGTGGGCAGCGGCTCCGTGGGGTGGACCGCGGGTCGGGGCGACCCGAGCGGCTCCGTGGCCGGAGGCTCGGTGGTCAGCGGGACCGTCGGGTGGGCGTCCGCCTCCGGGGACCCGGCCTGCGGGGTGTCGAACAGCTCGTCGCCGAGCGGCCGCGTCTCGTCGTCGCGGCGTCCGGAGTCGTTCATCAGTCCTCCTCGATCGTGATCTGGCCGGCACCGACCTCGACCCGCAGCACGAGCAGCGGGTCGTCGCCGGACTGGACCTCGTCGTTGTCGAACGTGACCGGCTGCGTGCTGACGCCGCCGATCTCCTGCCGGTCGCCGTCGACGTGCCAGCGGGCGTTCCCGGCGAGCACCTGGACCTGGGCGCGGACGGGGACGCCGTCGGGCACGACGACGGTCGCGTCCCCGGCGCCGAGCTGGATCGGGACCTCCACGGGGGACGCGCCGGACGCGTCGGACAGGTCCAGCCCGGAGAGGTCGATCGTCGGGTCGCCGAAGGTCACGCCGAAGCCCTCCTCGGCGACGTCCGGGTCGGTCACGCGGTGCGTGCCGTCCGTGACGGTCCGCACGGAGTCGTCGAGGAAGAACGTGAACGGGGCGGACCGCCACGCGGACGCGGGGAGCGCGACGACCAGCAGGAGCACCGCGAGCCAGCCGAGGCCGCCGCTGGTGCGCCCGCGCAGGCCGCTCACGACGATCGCCAGGCCCGCGAGGATCCCGGACAGGCCCGCCCAGGTGAGGAACACGGGCCAGGGCAGCTCGCCCTGCCGGTCGACGACGAGCAGGAACGCACCGAGCAGGAGGCTCAGCCCGACCACGACCCCCGTCGTGGTCGCGCCGGGTCCGCGAGGCCGCGGGGGCTTCGGCGGCTGGGGGGCGCGCGGAGGCCTCGGGGGCTGCTGCGCGGACGGGTTCCGCGGTCCCTGGTGGGCCCGCTGCGGTGCCGCGGTCGCGCCGAGCGGTGCGCCCGGGGCGTACGGGGGGAGGGGCGCGGTGACGCCGGGCGCGGTCGAGGCGTACGGGCTCGCCTCGGCGGACCAGGTCGTCCGGTCCTGCGGACCCGACGGCGCGGTGCCCGACGGCGCTCCCGGGGAGCCCCACGGGGCGTCGGCCGGCGCGGGGTCGCCACCGGCAGCGCCCGGACCGTAGCCCGGCCCGCCCGGACCGTAGGCCGGCCCGCCCGGACCGTAGGCCGGCCCGCCCGGACCGTAGCCCGGTCCACCTGGGCCGTGGCCGGGTGCGCCGGGGCCACCGGGCCACGGCGGCGCCTGCGGCGGTGCGCCCTGGGGCCTCCGGGGGCCGCGCTGGGTGAGCGCGGAGACCACGACGACCGCCACGGTGACGAACGCCGCGACCCAGAACAGGCCGGTCAGCCACCCGAGGTGGAGCGCGTCCCACCACGACCACCAGCCGCCGCCCCAGGAGAACCCGACGACGACGAACGCGGCCGCGCCGAGCAGCGCGACGTCCACGTTGCCGCGGAACGCCTCCTGGAGGTGGATGCGCCCGTCCCGACGCTCCGGCAGCAGGGCCCAGGCCGCGCCGTAGAGGACGAGCCCGGCGCCCGACAGGAAGAACGTCACGAAGAGGAGCCCGCGCACGACGAGCGGGTCGATCCCGAACCGCTCGGCGACGCCGGACGCGACGCCGCCGATCCACCGGTCGTCCGAGCGGAAGATGCCCACGCGGCGGACGGCGTCGAAGAAGCCGTCGGTGCCGTTCGGGCGGGTCCCGCCAGGGCCCTGCGGAGGGCCCTGGGGGCTGCCCTGCGGAGGGCCCTGGCCGGGGTCGGACGGGCCGGCGGGCCCGGCCCACGCGGGGTCGGGTCCGCTCGGCCCGGGAGGGACGGTGCCGGGCTGCGCGCCGGACGCGTCGGCGGCGCCGCCGGAGGGCCCGGGCTGGGCGCCGGGTCCGGGAAGGTCGGGAGTGCTCATGGCCACCATGCTGGCCCGGGAGCCGGCCCGCCGGTATCGGGTGCCACCCTGACCCGACCCTGAACCGGCCGCGGACCGACCCTGGTTTCCCCGTCCGGGGACGCTCCGGGCGCCCGCGACGTGTGACGATCGGGGGGTGACGACTCCTGCCCGCCCCGGCCCGCGGCCCGGTGCACCCACCGGTGCCGGGCCCGGTTCCCGACCCCGCGGCCTGCCGCTGCGCCGCCCCGAGCGCGGCCGGTGGGTCGCGGGCGTGTGCGCCGGGCTCGCGGCCCACCTGGGCGTGAGCGTCGGGGTGGTGCGCCTCGTGATGGCGCTCCTCGGGCTCGCGGGCGGCGCGGGCGTCGCGCTCTACGTGTTCTGGTGGCTCACGGTCCCGTCCGGCGACCCGGCCGCGGCACGGGAGGAGCAGCGCCCGGCGTCGCTGTCGCGGCTCGCCCCCCGGCTCCAGGGCAGCGTGCGCCGCCTGCCCGTGCGCGACGTCGCGATCGGCGTCGTCCTGCTGGGCGGTGCCGCGCTGCTCGTGGCGCTGCGCACGGGCGTCGACGTCGAGGTGTCGTGGGTGATCCCGGTCCTCATCGCGCTCGCGGGCGCGGCGCTCGCGTGGAGCCAGCTCGACGCCGTCGAGCGCGGCCGGCTGCTCACCCGTGCCGGCGGGCGCACGCCCGCCGGGGTCCTCCGCATCGCGGGCGGCGTCGTGCTCGTCCTCGTGGGCATCGTCCTCCTCGTGGGGCAGGACGCGCGGCCCACCCAGATCGTCCGCGCGGCGGTCGCGGCGGTCGCGGTGCTCGCCGGCGTCGCGATCGTGCTCGCCCCGTGGTGGCTCAAGCTCGTGCGCGAGCTCGGCGACGAGCGCGCCGCCCGCGCCCGCGAGGCCGAGCGCGCCGACATCGCGGCGCACCTGCACGACTCGGTGCTGCAGACGCTCGCCCTCATCCGCGCCCGGTCGTCCGACGCCGACACCGTCGCGCGCCTCGCGCGCGCCCAGGAGCGCGAGCTGCGCGAGTGGCTGTACGACGACCGCCCCTCGCCCGGGACGTCGCTCGCCGCCGAGCTGCGCGGGCTCGTCGCGGAGGTCGAGGACGGGCGCGTGGGCCGTCGTGCGGAGCCCATCGGCGCGCCCGTCGGGGCGCCCGGCGGGTCGACCGGCGAGACCGACCCCGGGCCGGTCGTGGTCGACGTCGTCGTGGTGGGCGACTGCACGCCCACCCAGGAGACCGCGGCGCTGCTGCAGGCCACCCGCGAGGCGCTCGTCAACGCCGTCGCGCACGGCGGTCCGCCCTACTCGGTCTACCTGGAGGTCAGCGACGCGGCCGTCGAGGTCTTCGTGCGCGACCGCGGCGACGGCTTCGACATGGAGGACGTCGCACCCGACCGGTTCGGCGTCCGCGAGTCGATCCTCGGCCGGGTCCAGCGCCGCGGCGGGAAGGCCGAGATCATCAGCAGGCCGGGATGGGGCACGGAGGTACGGTTGCGCGTGCCGCGCGCCCTGACGGCCGAGCCCGAGCCCGCCCGCCCGCCGTCGAGCGCACCGTCGAACCAGGAGACCCCGTGACGACCATCCCCAGCACGCCGGCCGCCGGCGGCCCCTCGACCGGCCCCGTCCCGGTGGTGCTCGTCGACGACCACCACATGTTCCGGGCGGGAGTGCGCGCGAGCCTCGACCCCGCCCTCGTCACCGTGGTGGGGGAGGCGGACGACGTCGAGTCCGCCGTCGCGCGCGTGCACGAGCTGCGCCCCCCGGTCGTGCTCCTCGACGTGCACCTGCCGGGCGGCAGCGGGGGCGGCGGCGCGGAGGTCGTCCAGCGCTGCGCCGACGTGCTCGGCGACGTGCGGTTCCTCGCGCTGTCGGTGTCCGACGCCGCGGAGGACGTCGTCGCGGTCATCCGCGCCGGGGCGCGCGGCTACGTGACGAAGGCGATCTCCGGGCCGGACCTGTCGGCCGCCGTCGGGCAGGTCGCGGGCGGCGACGCGGTGTTCTCGCCGCGCCTCGCGGGCTTCGTGCTCGACGCGTTCGGCACGGGGGCGGGCGACGTCGCGGTGCGCGACGACGAGCTGGACCGGCTGTCCGCGCGCGAGCAGGAGGTCATGCGCCTCATCGCGCGCGGGTACACCTACCGCGAGGTCGCGTCCGAGCTGTTCATCTCGATCAAGACGGTCGAGACCCACGTCTCCGCGGTCCTGCGCAAGCTCCAGCTGTCCTCCCGCCACGAGCTCACCCGCTGGGCGGCCCAGCGCCGCCTCCTCTAGCGGCACCGCCCCGTGTCGCGCGCCCGCCCCGGGCCTGACGCACACTGGCGGGTGTGAGCATGGCAGCCCGTGCCCCGCGCCGCGAGCCCGCTGCCGCTCGGTGGGGGTGGATCGTGGCCGCCGTCGTGGCGGTGCTGGCGTTCGCGGTGCGGTGGCACCTCGTCGGCGGCTCGGCCGGGGTCGGTGCCTACCGCGGGTACGACGACGGCGTGTACTTCTCGGCGGCGGTGGCGTTCGTGCACGGCCGCCTGCCCTACCGGGACTTCCTGCTGCTGCACCCGCCCGGCTCGATGCTCGCCCTGACGCCCTTCGCGGGGCTCACCGCATGGACGAGCGACGACCACGCCCTGGTCGCCGCGCGCGTCGGCCTCATGCTCGTCGGCGCGGCCAACGCCGTGCTCGTGACGCGCGTCGCGCGCCGGTGGGGTGCGACGGCCGCGGTCGTGGGCGGCGTCCTGTACGCGGTGTCCTACGCCGCGGCGTGGGCCGAGCGCCTCACGCTGCTCGAGCCCCTGGGCTCCCTGTGCCTGCTCGGCGGGGTCGTGCTGCTGCTCCGGGGCCTCGACGCACGCCGGGAGGGCACCGGCAGCGGGCGTCTCTGGGTGTGGGCGGGCGGCGCCGTCCTCGGGCTCGGCGCGACGGTCAAGATCTGGGGCGTCGTGCCGCTGGCCGTCGTGCTCCTCTGGCTCCTGGCCGTCGCCGGGTGGCGCACCGCCGCCCGCGCCGCCGCGGGCGCCGTCGTCGCGCTGGCGACCGTGCTGCTGCCGTTCCTCCTCGCCGCGGGCCCGGACATGGTCCGCATGGTGGTGCTCACCCAGCTCGGCCGGCCGCGGGAGCCGAAAGACCTCGAGCAGCGGCTCGTGTGGATCACGGGGACGGGAGGTCTCGAGGAGCTCGTGTCGCACCGGGCCCAGGTCGCGGCCGTCTGGACCGTGCTGGTGCTGCTGACCGTCGCGGCGGTCGTCGCCTGGGCCGGGCGGCGGGGACGGCTCTGGGTCGTGCTGCTCGTGGCGCAGGTCGGCGTGCTGCTGGCCGCGCCGTCCGCGTACGCGCAGTACGCCGCCTTCCCGGCGCCCGCCCTGGTCCTCGTCCTGGCAGCGGCGTGCTCGCTCCTGCCGCGCCCTGGCCGGGTCGTGGCGGGGACGGTCCTGGGCGCCGGGGCGGGAGCCCTCCTGGTGGCGGCCGTGCTGACCGCGCCCCGCTTCGTGCCCCTCCCGACGGCCGAGGTCGCGGCCCGGCTCCCGGACGACGGCTGCGTGCGCGCCGACTCCCCCGGGATGCTGGCCGTCCTCGACGTGCTGAGCCGCGACCTGGAGCGCGGCTGCGAGCTCCCGGTGGACCTCTCGGGGTACACCTACGACCTCGGCGCGCGCGACGCCGACGGGGAGGCCGTCCCGCGCCGTCGGAACCTCGCCTGGCAGGCCGAGGCGCTGCGCTACCTGACCTCGGGGACGTCCGCCGTCCTCGTGCGGACGACCGGCGACGGGTTCAGCGACGAGACGTGGCGGGCTCTCGACGAGGCGACGACGACCGTGCTCGACCGCCCGGGCGTGCGGGTGCTGGTCCCGCACGACGACCCGGCGCGACCGGGAGGCTGAGCCCGCGGCTACCCGGAGCGGCGACGCGCGCCGTGGCCGTCGTGGGCGGCGTAGGCGGGCCAGGCGGGGGAGAGGGTCACCACGTCGCCGACGACGGTCACGGCCGGCGGGCGGACGCCCGCCTCGCGCGCGCGGTCGGCGATGGTCGCGAGGGTGCCGACGGTCGTGCGCTGGCGCGGGCCGTAGCCGTCCTCCACGACCGCGACCGGCGTCTCGGGCGGACGGCCCTGCGCCACGAGCGCGGCGGCCGTCTCCGCGAGGCGAGAGACGCCCATGAGCAGGACGACCGTGTGGTCGGTCGCGGCGGGGACCTTGCCGACGTCCTCGTGCCCGGTGAGCACGGTGAACCCGCGCGACAGGCCGCGGTGCGTGACGGGGATGCCCGCCGCGGCGGGCACGGAGACGGCGCTCGTCACGCCCGGGACGACCTCGACCGGGATGCCGTGCTCGCGGCACGCCTCGGCCTCCTCGCCGCCGCGCCCGAACACGTAGGGGTCGCCGCCCTTGAGGCGCACGACCCGCCGCCCGACGAGCGCATGGTGCACGAGGATCCGGTTGATCTCCGACTGCGGCACCGGGTGGTGGCCCGGCGTCTTGCCGACGTCCACGACCTCGACGTCGTCGCCGAGCTCGGCGAGCAGGCCGCGCGGCCCGAGCCGGTCGACCACGACGACGTCCGCCTCCGCCAGGAGGCGGCGTCCCCGCACCGAGATCAGCCCGGCGTCGCCGGGGCCGCCCCCGACGAGCGCGACCGTCCCCACCGGCCGCACGAGCGGCTCCGAGACGGCCCCGGCGCGGGGGGCGTCGTCGTCGGCCGTGGGGCGCGTGCCCGCCGGGCGGACCGCACGGAGCGGGAGCTCTCCCGTCTCGAGCAGCGCCGCGACGGCGTCGCGGACGCGCTGGGCGCGGCGCGGGTCCCGGCCCGCGTTGACGGACACCGTGACCTCCGCGGCCGGGCCACCGCGGGACGCGCCGCCCGGGACGCGCGTGCGTGCCACGGCGGGCACCCACGCGGTCGCGAGGTCCGCGTCGCCCGCGGCGACGCAGAAGACCCGGTCGGCCTCGGCATCGGCCGCGACCTGGGAGTCCACGCCCGGGTCGCCGGTCGCGGCGTGGACGAGCCACGCGCCGTCGAGGTCCCCGGTGAGGTAGTCGCGCCGCACCCACGACAGCCGCGCACCGTGGTCCGCGGGCAGGGCGACGTGCCCGTGCGCGTCGCCGGCGGGGCCGTGCACCGCGAGCAGCTCCGCGAGGTCCTCGCAGACGAACGGCGCGACGACGGTCACGACGGCGCCCGCGTCGAGGAGCCCGCGCGTGCGGCGCGCCGCGACGGGGCCGCCGCCGACGACGACGGCCCGGCGACCGTCGAGACGCAGGCCCAGGGGGTACGTCTCGTGCTCGGGTGCGGTCACGGCGTCCAGCCTAGATCGCGTACGAGCCGGGCCGGGACGCCGGACGCCGGGCGGCGGCGAGCGCGTCGCCGACCATGCCGGCGGCGAGCGTGCCGCCGTCCTGGGCGTCGACGAGCAGGAACGCGCCCGTGCGGCGGGCCACGACGTACTCCTCGGCCGCGACGGGCGACGCGAGCCGCAGGGTCACGCGGCCGATGTCGTTGAGGTCGAGACGCTCGGCGGGGTCGAGCTCGGCGGTGTCGAGGTCGAGCCGCCCGACGACGTCGCGCACCACCGCCTGCACCGTGCGGGTCGTGTGCTTGAGCAGCACGCGCGCGCCGGGCAGGAGCGGTCGGTCGCTGAGCCACGCGACGGTGCCCTCGACGTCCTGCGTGACCTCGGGGGCCTCCGCGGCGGAGGCGATGAGGTCGCCGCGCGCGACGTCCACGTCGTCGGCGAGGCGGATCGTCACGGACTGCGGCGCGAACGCCTCCGTGAGCACCTCGCCGGACGCGAGCGAGTCGGCCGTGTCGATCCCGACGACGGTCGTGCGGCGACCGGACGGCAGCACGACGACCTCGTCCCCGACCGTCACGACGCCCGACGCCACCTGCCCGGCGTACCCGCGGTAGTCGCGGTAGCGCTCGTCGGCCGCGGCCTGCGGGCGGATGACCACCTGGACGGGGAAGCGGAACGCCTCGGTCTCCGGGTCGTCGCCCGTCGGGAGCTCCTCGAGCAGCTCGAGCAGGCTCGGGCCGTCGTACCAGGGCGTGTTCGCGCTCGCGCGGTCCACCACGTTGTCGCCCACGAGCGCGGACACCGGGATGGTGTGCACGTCGCCGACGCCGAGCGAGGTCGCGGCCGCGCGGATGTCCGCCGCGAGCTCCTCGTACCGGGCCTCGCTGTAGTCGACGAGGTCGATCTTGTTGACCGCGACGACGACGTGCGGCACGCGCAGGAGGCTCGCGACCGCGAGGTGGCGGCGCGTCTGCTCGAGCAGGCCCTTGCGCGCGTCGATGAGCAGCACGACGACGTCCGCCGTCGACGCTCCCGTGACGGTGTTGCGCGTGTACTGCACGTGCCCGGGGCAGTCGGCGAGGATGAACGACCGGCGCGCGGTCGCGAAGTACCGGTACGCCACGTCGATCGTGATGCCCTGCTCGCGCTCGGCGCGCAGTCCGTCCGTGAGGAGCGCGAGGTCGGCCGACTCGAGGCCGCGGTCGCGCGAGACGCGCTCGACGGCGTCGAGCTGGTCCGCGAGCACGGACTTCGAGTCGAAGAGGAGGCGGCCCACGAGCGTGGACTTGCCGTCGTCGACGGAGCCCGCCGTCGCGAGGCGCAGCAGCGTGCCGCGGCGCGCGTCGTCGAGCGGGACGGTCGTGCCCTCGGTGGCGGCGCCGGTGCTGGTCTGGGTGCCCATCAGAAGTACCCCTCCTTCTTGCGGTCCTCCATGGCGGCCTCGGAGAGGCGGTCGTCGGCGCGGGTCGCGCCGCGCTCGGTGATGCGCGTCGCGGCGACCTCGGCGATGACGTCCTCGACGCCCGTCGCGTCCGACCGCACGGCGCCGGTGCACGACATGTCGCCGACGGTCCGGTAGCGCACCGTCTCGGTCCGCCGCGACGCGGCCTCGGCGTCCGTGCGGGGCTCCGAGTACGGCCCGACGGCGAGCAGCATCCCGTCGCGGTCGAACACCTCGCGCTCGTGCGCGTAGTAGAGCTCGGGGAGCTCGATGCGCTCGCGCGCGATGTAGCGCCACACGTCGAGCTCGGTCCAGTTCGACAGCGGGAACACGCGGACGTGCTCGCCGGGCCGGTGGCGCCCGTTGTAGAGGTTCCACAGCTCCGGGCGCTGGTTGCGCGGGTCCCACTGGCCGAACTCGTCGCGCAGCGAGAACACGCGCTCCTTGGCGCGCGCCTTCTCCTCGTCGCGCCGGCCGCCGCCGAACACGGCGTCGAACTTGTGCCCCGAGATCGCGTCGAGCAGCGGCTGCGTCTGCAGGGGGTTGCGCGTCCCGTCCGCGCGCTCGCGCAGGCGGCCGTCGTCGAGGTAGTCCTGGACGCTCGCGACCTCGAGCCGCAGGCCCAGGCGGGCCGCCGTCGCGTCGCGGTAGGCGAGCACCTCGGGGAAGTTGTGGCCCGTGTCCACGTGCAGCACGGGGAACGGCACGGGGCCGGGCGCGAACGCCTTGACCGCGAGGTGCAGCATCACCACGGAGTCCTTGCCGCCGCTGAACAGCAGCACGGGGCGCTCGAACTCGGCCACCACCTCGCGGACGATGTGGATGCCCTCGCTCTCGAGCGCGTCGAGCTGCGCGAGACGGCGCCCGCCGGGCAGCGCCGAGCCGGGGACCGGCGCGTCCGCGCGGGCGCCGGCGGGAGCACCGGCGGGGGAGCCCGGTGCGTCGGTCGTCAGGTCGATGGTCGTCATGCCCGTCCTCATACGTGGAGTCCGCACTCTGTCTTGTCGAGCCCCGCCCAGCGGCCGGCCCTCGGGTCCTCGCCCGGCGCGACGCGCCGGGTGCACGGCTGGCAGCCGATCGACGGGTAGCCGTCGTTCAGCAGGGGGTTGAGGATCACCTGGTGCCGCGCGGCGTACGCGAGCAGGTCGTCGAACGACCAGGCCGCGAGCGGGTTGATCTTCACGAGCCCGTTCTTCTCGTCGAACGTGACGAGGGGCGTGCCCGTCCGGGTCGGCGCCTCGTCACGGCGCACTCCCGTGACCCACACCTCGTAGCCCGCGAGCGTGCGGTGCAGGGGCTCGACCTTGCGCATCTGGCAGCACAGGCCGGGGTCGCGCGAGAACAGGTCCTTGCCGTGCGCGGCGTCCTGCTGGGCGACCGTGAGCTCGGGCCGGACGTCGACGATCGTCACGTCCATCTGCTGCTCGACGGCGTCCCGCGTGCCGACCGTCTCGGCGAAGTGGTACCCCGTGTCGAGGAACAGCACGTCGACCCAGGGGATCTGCGCCGCCACGACGTGGGGGAGCACGGCGTCGGCCATGGAGCACGCCACCGCGACGGACGTCCCGAACTCGCGCGCAGCCCAGGCGATGACCTCCTCCGCGGTCGCCTCGGGGCGCGTGGCGCCCTCGACGCCGGGCGTGCCCGCGCCGTGCAGCAGCGCCGCGCCGCGCCGCGCGATCTCGCGCAGCTCGTCGAGCGACCGCTTCGGCCGGCCGTGCCGCGCGCGCTCCGCGTGGTGCGCGGCCTTCGCGCTCTCGCGCTGCTCGGCCCTGGCCTGCGCCGCGGCGCGCAGCGCGGCCAGCGGGTCGGGAGCGCCCGACGGCGTGGTGCCGGCCGTCGTCGTGGTCACGTCCTGGTCCCCGCTCACTGGAGCGCCTCCTCGTCGGCCCGGTGCGCCCACTCGGCGAACGTCTCGGCGCCGTCCTTGTCCGCCTCGTAGCGGCGCACGACGCGCTCGACGTAGTCGGCGATCTGCGTCGCGGGCACCTTGAGACCGCGCACCGTGCGCCCGAGCCCGCCCTCGTCGCGCCCCGTGCCGACGAGGCCGCCGCCGAGGTGCACCTGGTACCCGGGCATCTGCTCGCCGTCGACGGTGATGATCTGGCCCTTCAGGCCGATGTCCGCCGTCTGGATGCGCGCGCACGAGTTGGGGCAGCCGTTGATGTTGAGGTCGAGCGGCCGCTCGACCAGCGACGGGACGTCCGCGAGGCGCTCCTCGAGCTCGCCGATGACGCGCGCGGCCGTGTCCTTGGTGTCGACGATCGCGAGCTTGCAGAACTCGATGCCCGTGCACGCGATGGTCGAGCGGCGGAACGGGCTCGGCCGGGCGGTGAGCCCGAGCGGCTCGAGGCCCGCGACGAGCTCGTCCACGCCCTCGGGCGGCACCCCCAGGACGACCAGCTTCTGGTGCGCCGTGAGGCGCACCGACCGGGCGCCGACCTTCTCCACCAGGTCCGCGAGACCCGTGAGCGTGCTGCCGCCCACGCGCCCCACGACGGGGGCGGCCCCGACGTAGTAGTCCCCGTCCTTCTGGAGGTGCACGCCCACGTGGTCGCCCGGACCGGTCGCCGGCGCGGGCGCGGGGCCGTCGGCGAGGCGGTACCCCAGGTACTCGCTCTCGAGCACCTCGCGGAACTTCTCCGTGCCCCAGTCGGCGAGGAGGAACTTCAGGCGCGCCTTGTTGCGCAGCCGGCGGTAGCCGTAGTCGCGGAAGATCCGCACGACGCCGTGCCACACGTCGGCCGCCTGCTCCTCGGTGACGAAGGCGCCCAGGCGCTCGCCGAGGCGCGGGGTCGTCGAGAGCGCGCCGCCGACCCAGAGGTCGTAGCCGGGGCCGAGCTCGGGGTGCACGACGCCGACGAGCGACACGTCGTTGATCTCGTGCACGACGTCGAGGCTGGGGTGCCCGGTGATCGCGGTCTTGAACTTGCGCGGGAGGTTCGCGAGCTCGGGGTCGCCGATGTACCGGCGCTTGATCTCGAGGATCACGGGAGTCGGGTCGATGATCTCGTCCGCCGCGATGCCGGCGACCGGGCTGCCGAGGAAGCCGCGCGGGGTGTCGCCGCAGGCCGTCGTCGTCTCGAGGCCGACGGTCGCGAGGCGGTCCCAGATCTCGGGGACGGACTCGATCTCGATCCAGTGGTACTGGATGTTCTGCCGGTCGGTGATGTCGGCCGACCCCCGCGCGAAGTCGCGCGAGATGCCGCCGAGGACGCGCAGCGCGCGGACGTCGAGCTCCTGGCCGTCCGAGCGGACGCGGAGCATGAAGTACCTGTCCTCGAGCTCGTGCGGCTCGAGCGTCGCCGTCTTGCCCCCGTCGATCCCGGGCTTGCGCTGGGTGTAGAGGCCCCACCACCGGAAGCGGCCGTGCAGGTCGTCGCCGGGGATGGAGTCGAAGCCCTCGCGGGCGTAGATCGTCTCGATGCGCTCGCGCACGTCGAGGCCGTTGCCCGCGCGCTTGAGCTCCTCGTTGGCGTTGAGCGGCTCGGTGCCGTCCACCTTCCACTGCCCGTTCGGGCGGGCGGCGCGTGCCGGCCGGGCGGCGCGCTCGCCGGCGGGACGACCAGGTCGCGCGGCGGCGTCCTCGGTGGTCTCCGGCGCAGTCGTGGCCTGCGTCATCGGGGTTCCTCGTGTCCTCGTTCGGGGGCGGGGACGCGCGACGGCGAGCGCTCAGCGAGGGTGCGAGTGGCTGAGGACCGACGGCGCGCGCCGGTTCTCAGGGTTTCTCCGGGGAGAGAGGCGAGCGTGCGGGCTCGCGCTGAGTCGGGCGCGGTTCAGCGACAACAGCTGAGACACGTGTGCGCGCACGCCGGCATCCCGTGACGCGAGGTCACGAGGAGGGTGCGGGCTGCCGTGGTCATGCGCAGAACGATAGCCGCGGTCCAGCGTGGTGGACACCCCTCGTCCGCATGGTGGGAAACCTGAAATACTAGACTGGATGAGTCCAGTTTGTCGAGCCATCCGGCCCCTCGCCGGCTGTCGGGCGAGCGGCGGGCGATGCGACGGGCCACCTTGTGCAAAGTTTCACGACAGGAGCGTCAGCAAATAGGATGGGGTCATGGAGTTCCTCTACAACGTCTTCGTCGCGCTGCACTTCATCGGGTGGGCCATCGTCCTCGGCGGCTACCTCGCGTCCCTGCGCTCGCCGGGCCTGTACAAGGGCGTCTTCCACGGCGCGCTCACCGCGCTCGTCGCGGGGATCGCCATGGTCGGGATCGGCGAGGCGTCCGTCTGGGGTGACGGCGGCCCCGACATGGCCAAGATCGGCGTCAAGCTGGTCATCGCCCTGGTCATCGCCGTCCTGGCGTTCGTCGCCAAGCGCCAGGGGGCCAAGGCGGCCGACGGCGCCGTGGCGCCGGGCGTCAAGCACGCCATCGGTGGCCTGACCCTCGTCAACATCCTCGTCGCGGTCTTCTGGAACTGACCGCAGCGACCCGGCCGGGGCCCGTCGACGGATCGTCCGTCGGCGGGCTCTCGTCGTCCCCGAGGCGTTGACGCTCGACTAGGTGCATGGTCCACTAGTCGCATGGTCCTTCGATATCTCGTGCTCGGGCTCCTCACGGTGCGGCCCATGACGGGCTACGACCTCAAGCGCGCGTTCGACTCCTCGGTCCGCCACTTCTGGGCGGCCGACCGCTCGCAGCTCTACCGCACCCTCGCCGCGATCGTGGACGCCGGGCTCGCCGAGGTGGAGGTGGTGCCCCAGGAGAGCTACCCGGACCGCAAGGTCCACACGATCACGGACGCCGGCCGCGCGGCGCTGCGCGACTGGCTCGCCTCGCCGCTCCCGCACGAGGACTCGCGCGAGCCCTTCCTCGGGCGGCTGTTCTTCGCCGACCAGCTCGACGACGAGGGCGTCGCGGCGCTGCTCGCGTCCCGGCGCGCGCTGGCCGAGGAGACGGTCGCGACGCTCACCGCCGAGGAGGAGCGGGTCGCGGCGGTCCTCGCGGACGGCGGCCCCGACGCGGACCGCGTCCGCGGCACGCGCGGCCTCGCCCTCCGGCTCGCGACGCTGCGCCACGGTCTCGCGCACGCCCGGACCGAGCTCGCGTGGCTCGACGAGACCGAGCGCGAGGTGCTCCCGTGAGCCTCCCGGACGCCGTCGTGCACCACCCGGCGAGCCGCCCGGGCGCGCCGGGCACCGGCTCCGTCTCCGTCGTCCTGCTGCACGGGGGCACCGTGGCGTCGTGGATGTGGGAGCCGCAGGTCGAGGCGCTCGACGACCTCGACGTGTGGACGCCCGACCTGCTCGGCTTCGGCGGCCGCGGGGACCAGGTCCCGGCGTCGCTCGACGTGGTCGTCGACGACGTCGCCGCGACGGTCTCCGCGATCCCCGCCGGGCAGGAGGTGCACGTCGTCGGCCTGTCGCTCGGCGGGGTCGTCGCGCTGCACCTCGCCGCGCGGCACCCCGGGCTCGTGCGCTCCGTCCTGTCGTCGGGCGCGGTGGTCGACGGCGTGCCCGGGCTCGCCGGCGCGCTCGGCCGCGCGCAGCTCCGGGTCTGGGACCGGCGCTGGTACTGGCGCGGCCAGGCCGTCGCCACCGGGATCCCCGCGGAGTCCCGGGACCTGTTCGTGCGCTCGGGTCTCGCGATCCGCCGCGAGACCATGGCGCGGCTGCTCGCCGACGTCTACGGCGGGCGCTGGCCCGACGGCCTCGCGGAGTCCGGGGCCCGCGTGCTCGCCGTCGCGGGCGGCCGCGACCTCCGCCCCGCCCGCAGCGCGCTGTCGACGATCGAGCGCCGCGTCCCGGGCGCCGTCGTGCGCGTGGCGCCCGGGATGCACCACCAGTGGAGCGCGGAGGACCCGGACCTGTTCGGCGCGATGATCCGGTCCTGGGTGCTCGACGGCGTCGCGCACCCGCGGCTGGTGCCGCTCGCGGGGCGTGCGTAGCGCGCCCGACGTGCGAGGGTTTCCCCCGTGAGCGTCGGTGGAGAGGTCCTCGTCGGGCTGGCGATCCTGGTCGGGCTGGTCGGGATCGTCGTGCAGGTCCTGCCCGGGAACGTGCTCGTGCTCGGCGCGGTCCTCGTGTGGGCGATCGTCACGGGCGGCACCGCCGCGTGGGTGGTCTTCGCGGTCGCCGCCGTGCTCGTGGTCGCCGCCGAGGTGTCGCAGTACGTCCTCGCGGGCCGCCACATGCGCCGGGCGGAGGTCCCCTGGTCGACCCTCGTGTGGGGCGGGATCGCGGGCGTCGTCGGGTTCTTCGTGATCCCCGTGATCGGGCTCTTCATCGGCTTCGTGCTCGCGGTGTTCGTCGCGGAGCTCCTGCGCCGCCGCGACCGCCGCGCCGCGTGGCGCGCGACCGTCGCCGCGATGCAGGCGACCGGCATCACGATCCTCGTCCAGCTCCTGGGCGGCCTCCTCGCGGCGGCGACCTGGGGCGTCGGCCTCGCCCTCACCTGAGGCGCGGTCGGATCAGCCGGGGATCTCCATCACGTAGAGCGTGTTCCCGTCGACGTCCCGCAGCGAGAACATCGGCGGCACGCCCTCCCACGCCAGGAGCTCGCCGGTGCTCGCCCCGGCGGCGGTGAGCGTCGCGTGGTCGCCGGCCGCGTCGGTCGTGGTGAGCCGGATACCGGTGTCGATCCCCGCGGGGAGGCCGTCGCCCGCCGCGACGAGCGCGACGGACGTCGCGGCGCCCGGGGGAGCGACCTCGATCCAGCGGAACCCCTCCTGGAGCTCGCCGTCCATGCGGACCTCGAACCCGAGCGTCCCGGTGTAGTACGCCAGCGCGCGGTCCTGGTCGGTGACCGGGACCGCGACGGTGTGCACGCCGGTGAGGTGGGTCGTCGTCATGGTGTCTCCTTCGTGGTGCGGCACGTGCTGCGGCCGTGACGGGGGAGACCGTCGCGGACGACAGGACTCATCGGCGAGGTCGGCACGGGGTGTGGGCGGGGGCGCCTAGGCTGGAGGGGCTATGGCTTCGCTCTTCGAGAACCTCCCGCTGCCCGGCCTCGACACGCTGTTCGACGGCCCGCGCGTCGACCACGGCGGCGAGTCCCGCCTCCCGCGGACCGCCCCGCGCTGGACCGACGACCCGGCCGTGCCCGACGGCGCCGGGTCGCCCGTCGGGGACGCCGCCCGGGGAGGCACGGGGCCGGGAGGCGACGGCGCGGCGTCGGGCGCGGGGGAGCGTCGTGGCCGGTACGCCCACCTCGACCCCGAGGCCCTGCTCGACGGGCTCAACCCGCAGCAGCGCGAGGCGGTCGTGCACGCGGGCGGACCGCTGCTCATCGTCGCGGGTGCCGGGTCGGGCAAGACGCGCGTGCTCACGCACCGCATCGCCTACCTGCTCGCCACGCGCCGGTCCAACGCCGGGCAGATCCTCGCGATCACGTTCACCAACAAGGCCGCGGCCGAGATGCGCGAGCGCGTCGAGACGCTCGTGGGGCCGGCCGCGCGCAACATGTGGGTCTCCACGTTCCACTCGGCGTGCGTGCGCATCCTGCGCCGCGAGGCCAAGACGCTCGGGCTGCGGTCGAGCTTCTCCATCTACGACGCCGCGGACTCGCAGCGGCTCATCACGCTCGTGACGCGCGAGCTCGACCTGGACCCGAAGAAGTACCCGGCCCGGTCGCTCGCCAACAAGATCTCGGACCTCAAGAACGAGCTCGTCGACCCCGAGACGTACGCGCGGGACTCGGGCGCCCACGCGACGGACGACGGCCTCGCCGCGCGCGGCGGCCCGCACGGCGCGAGCGTCCCCGAGTTCGACCAGGTGCTCGCCGACGTCTACACGCGCTACCAGGCGCGGCTCGTCGCGGCGAGCGCGCTCGACTTCGACGACATCATCATGACCACGGTCAACCTGCTCCAGGCGTTCCCCGCCGTCGCGGAGCACTACCGCCGCCGGTTCCGGCACGTGCTCGTCGACGAGTACCAGGACACCAACCACGCGCAGTACGTGCTCGTGCGCGAGCTCGCGGGCGTGGGCGAGGACTCCGCCGCGACCGACGCCGCGACGAGCGGCACCGGCGAGGCGCAGGTCCCCGCGCTCGACCCCGCCGAGCTCACTGTCGTCGGCGACGCGGACCAGTCGATCTACGCGTTCCGCGGCGCCACGATCCGCAACATCCTCGAGTTCGAGGCCGACTACCCGGACGCCCGGACCATCCTGCTCGAGCAGAACTACCGCTCGACCCAGAACATCCTCTCGGCCGCCAACGCCGTCATCTCGCGCAACCCCGACCGCAAGCCGAAGCGGCTGTGGACCGACTCGGGCGCGGGCGCGAAGGTCATCGGCTACGTCGCCGACAACGAGCACGAGGAGGCGCGGTTCGTCGCGGAGGAGATCGACCGCCTCGGCGACTCCGAGGGCGTGCGCCCCGGCGACGTCGCGGTGTTCTACCGGACCAACGCCCAGTCCCGCGCGCTCGAGGAGGTGCTCATCCGCGTCGGTCTGCCGTACAAGGTCGTCGGCGGCACGCGCTTCTACGAGCGGCGCGAGGTCAAGGACGCGGTGGCCTACCTGCGCGCGATCGACAACCTCGACGACGACGTGAACCTGCGGCGCGTGCTCAACGTGCCCAAGCGCGGGCTCGGCGAGCGCGCCGAGGGGGCGGTCGCGGCGCTCGCGGACCGCGAGCGCATCTCGTTCGGCGCGGCCCTCGCCCGCATCGACGAGATCCCCGGCCTGACCAACCGCACGCTCAACCCCCTGCGTGCGTTCGTCGAGCTCATGACCGGGCTGCGCGAGCTCGCCGACTCCGGCGCGACGCCGTCGGACATCCTCGGCGCCGTCCTCGACCGCACCGGGTACCTCGCCGAGCTCCGCGCGAGCGACGACCCGCAGGACGCCACGCGCGTCGAGAACCTCGCCGAGCTTCACGCCGTCGCGACGGAGTTCACCGAGCTCGACCCCGAGGGCACGCTGTCCGACTTCCTGGAGCGCGTCTCGCTCGTCGCCGACGCGGACCAGATCCCCGCGGAGGACGTGGCCGACGGCGAGAGCGAGGGTGCGGAGAAGGAGGACCCCGGGGTCGTCACCCTCATGACCCTGCACACCGCCAAGGGCCTCGAGTTCCCCGTCGTGTTCCTCACCGGCATGGAGGACGGCACGTTCCCGCACATGCGGTCGCTGCACGACGACGCCGAGCTCGCCGAGGAGCGCCGCCTCGCCTACGTGGGCATCACCCGGGCGCGCGAGCGGCTCTACGTGTCGCGGTCCGCGGTGCGGTCGGCGTGGGGGATGGCGAACGAGTTCCCGCCCAGCCGGTTCCTCGAGGAGATCCCCGAGGAGCTGTGGGACTGGCGGCGGCGCGAGTCGTCGATGGCGACGCTGCGCGCGGGCGGGTCGGTCTGGGGCCGCGGCTCGGGGTCGTGGTCCGGTTCGCGGTCGGGGTTCGGGTCGGGGGCGCGGTCAGGGGCCGACGACGACGGGTCTACCATCCGCGGCCCTCGTTCCTCGGGCCGCTCCCGCCAGACCCGCCACGACCCGTCATCGTCGGCCCCTGCCCGCGCCGCGTTCGGCTCGCCGTCCGGTGGGGCGAAGTTCGGGTCGGCGACGCCGCGGGCCGACGAGGACGTGCCGAACCTCGCAGTCGGGGACAAGGTGACCCACGACGCCTACGGGCTGGGGACCGTCGTCGCGCTCGAGGGCGCTGGCCCGAACGCGGTCGCGAAGATCGACTTCGGGGCCGACGGGACCAAGCGCCTCCTGCTGCGCTACTCGCCGGTGACCAAGCTCTGAGAGCGCCTCGGCGCCGAGACGGCGACCACTGACCGAGGTAGTGACGTACCGGGTGCCGTGCACCGGGCTCTGAGCCGGGGGCCGCTCTCTCGGGGTGCGGGGGCTCGACCGCCGAGTCAGCCGATCGTGCCCAGGGCGCGGTAGGCGAGGACGAACGCTGCTGCCACGACGGCGGTGCCCCCGACGGCGGTCGCGACCGGCAGCGCGCCGCGGAGCCGGCGCGCGAGCATGCCGCCGAGCAGGACGAGCGCGACGACGCCGATCGTGACCCAGTAGGTGGCGCCGGTCGTCTCGACGACGGTCGTGAGCCCGTAGACGGACTCGCCGACCCCGATGCCCGCGAGCACCGCGGTGCCGAGGGCGGCGGGGGTGCCGGTCCGCCACAGCCAGGCCGCCGCGACCCCGACGAACGGGCCGACGACGACGCCGACGACCCCGAACGTCGTCGGGTCGTAGAAGTACCCGCGGAGGTCGGCTGCGACGGCGTAGCCCAGGGTGAGCAGCACGAAGCTCGCGGCGCCGAGCACGGCGGCGTGCCACGTCCGGGAGCGCGGGACGCGCGCCGACCACGTGACGAGCAGCGCGGTGAGCAGCGTCCAGCCGCTCGCCGAGTTCGCGAAGGGCGCCGCGGCGTCGGGCAGGAACCCCTGGGCGTACGACGTCAGGCCGCCCAGCAGGAAGCTCGCGACGAGCACGACCGCACCGCGCCGCCACGGGCGACCGGACGACGTCGTGACCCGGCCGGGTCGGTCCGGTGCCGACGGGCGGTCGTCGGCGCGGTCGGGGAGCGAGGTCGTCTCGGGCACGCCACGACGCTAGGCGGCCCGCGCCGGCCAGGCGTCACCCCGTCGGCGGGCACGGCAGCGGGACGCGTCCTACCGTGGCAGGACGACCGAGCCCCGAGGAGCCTCCCGTGACCCAGCCGGCCGCCCGCCCCGCCCCCGCGCCCGCCCCGTGGCCCGACCTCGACGTGCGGCGGTGGGAGCCGACGCGCCGGCCGCTCCACCTGTTCACGCAGGTGGTCGGCAAGGTCGTGCTCGACCTCACGCCGTTCGTCAACCACTGGTGGAACGTCGCGTTCCACGTGACGTCGCGCGGGTTCGTCACGCCCGTGATGCAGGTCGGCGAGCGCGCGCTCGACGTCGAGATCGACCTGGTGGCGGAGCACGTCGCGTTCCGCACGTCCGACGGGCGCACCGAGACCGTCGGGCTGGGGCCGATGTCCGTCGCCGACTTCTACGCGCGCACCCTCGCGTGCCTCGATCGCCTCGCCGTGCCGGTGCGGGTGTGGTCGACGCCGCGCGAGATCCCCGACCCGGTGCCGTTCGAGCAGGACACCGCGGTCGGGGAGTGGGACGGCGAGCTCACGCGCACGTGGCTCGCGACCGTGCAGCGGGTCGCGGCGGTGATGGAGCGGTTCCGTTCCGGGTTCTACGGCAAGTCGAGCGGTCCGCGCTTCTACTGGGGAGCGTTCGACCTGGGGCTCACGCTGTTCAACGGGCGGCCCTTCCACCAGCCGGACGACGTCGAGCCCATCTACCGCTTCGCGGAGAACGCGGAGAACGTCGCGGTCGGCTACTGGCCCGGTGACCCGACGACGCACGCCGACCAGGTCTACGCGTACGCGTACCCGCAGCCGCCGGGGGCGGCCGACCTCGACCTGGCGCCCGGGTACTGGGACCCCGGCCTGCGCGAGGTGGTGCTCCCGTGCGGGGTGCTGCGCGACGCGGCGGACCCCGACGCCGTCCTGCTCGCGTTCTTCGAGCGCTCCTACCGCGAGCTGGCGACGGCGGCCGGGTGGGACCTCGCCGCGTTCACCGGGCCGGTCCCGCCGGGCTGAGCGCCCGGGGACCGGTCGGCGGTATCGGGTCAGGACGCCTTGCGGTGCCCTGCGGCGAGCGCGGCGCGCAGGCCCGCGACGTCGGACCCCGCCGCGGCGAGCGTGTCGACGAGCGCGCGGTGCGCCGTCGAGCCCTTCGCGCGCGCGACCGCGGCGAGCACGTGGCCCGAGTCGATGGCGCGGGAGCCCGCGTGCACCGCCTCGCGCAGGGAGAGCTCGAGCGACTTCTTCGCCTCGGGCGTGAACGGGATGTGCGAGCGGCGGTTCCGCCGCCCGCGGCGGCGCTCGTCGTCCCCCGCGCGGTCGAGTGCTCCCGGCCCGAAGGCCGCGTCCGTGCGTGCGCGGATCTCGTCGAGGTCGATCCCGAGCGCGGCGAGGGCCTGGCCGTCGAGCGGGTCGTGGCTGCGCGCGGAGTCGACCTGGCGTTCGAGGTCGTCGGCGTCGACGCCGACCGCGGCGAGGGCGACCGCGCCCGCGCCACCGTCCTGGCGGGCGAGAGCGAGGAGCAGGTGCACGGCGTCGATGGCGTCGTCGCCGCGGGAGCGGGCGACCTCCTGGGCGCCGACCACCGTGTCGCGGGCGTCGGCGGCGAAGCGTTCGAACATGTCATGACCTCCTGGTGGTGCGGGACGCGCCGTACTTCTTGTGCACGGCCTGGCGGGTGACGCCGAGGCGGTCGGCGATCTCCTGCCACGACCAGCCGAGCGCTCGGGCGTGCTCGACCTGCAGCGCCTCGAGGCGTTCGGCGAGCACGCGCAGCGACCGCACGGCACGCAGGCCCGTGTCGGGATCGGTGCTGCTCGCGGCGTCCATGTCGACGGGTTCCATACGTGTCAATCTAGGTTGACGATCTCGCATGTGTCAACCCGAGTTGACGGCGATGGGCGGCTCGTCCGAGCCGGTCGTCCGTCCGCTAGCGTCCACGTCGACCTGTGGGCGGGAGCAGCCCACCGACCCCGTCGACCGACAGGAGAAGTCACCGTGCACCAGTGGACCGGCACACCCAGGACGCGCGTCGTCCCCGCGCTCGCGACCGTCGTCGTGGCGGCCGTCGCCCTCGCGGGCTGCGGTGCGGGCGACGGGGCACCCGACCCGGCCGCCACGACGGGGGCCGCCGAGGCGCAGGTGCCGGCGTCCTCGTCGGACGCGACGCCGGTCGTCGTGACGGGGAACGTGCTCGGGCGGGAGATCGAGATGTCGGTCGGGCCCGTGGTGCTCGACGGCGACCTCGCCGTCCTGCGGGTCGAGGCCGAGGCCACGAGCGGTGACGACACCCTGTTCGTCGGGGAGGCGTTCGCGAACCGCACGCTCTCGCAGGAGGACACGTTCGACGGCGTGCGCCTCGTCGACCTCGACGCCGGAGTCGTCCGGGAGCCGGCCCGGGCGGCCGACGGCGTCGCCCTCGCGTCCCTCGAGGACGACCGTTTCGAGCTCGGGCCGGACGAGGAGCCGGTGGTGGGCCACGTCGCGTTCGCCGCCCCCGCGTCCGCCACGACGGCGGTCCTCGTGCCCTACCTCGGGCTCGTCGAGGACGTCCCCGTCGTCGCGGCCGACGACGCCGAGGGCCTCACGGTCCCGGCGGCCGAGCTCGCGCCCGCCGGTCTCGACGACGTCGTCGCGCCGACCGCCGTCCTCGAGACGTTCAGCACCAGCGCGAACGACGCGGTCAGCACCCGCGACACGGACGACCTCGTGAGCGTCGCCATCGACTCCGACGTCCTGTTCGCGGTCGACTCCGCCGAGCTCGGCACCGCGTCGGACGCCGCGCTCCAGGCCGTGGCCGACCAGCTCGCGCTCGCTGCGGACGGCGAGCTCGTCGTCGTCGGGCACACCGACGACCAGGGGGAGGAGGCCGCGAACCAGGAGCTCTCCGAGCGCCGTGCGCACGCGGTCGCGGACCGGCTCGGCGAGATCGCCGACCTGGGCCGGTTCGACGTGCGGGTCGAGGGACGCGGGGAGACCGAACCCGTCGCCACCGACGGCACCGACGAGGCGCGGGCGCTCAACCGTCGCGTGACCGTCGAGTTCGTCCCCGCGGCGGACCGCTCGCCCGCGGAGGTGCCGGCGGCCGGCGAGCTCACGGCGCCGGAGGGTGCGACCGTCGACGGTCTCGGGGGTGCGACCCTCGAGCACGCCGACGGGCTCGGCGGGACCCAGACGCTGCACGTCGAGCTCGTGGAGGTCCGGCGAGCGGGCGGCTATCTGGTGGGGACCCTCGACGTGCGCAACGACGGGACGGACCACGCGGCGTTCGTGAGCGTGCTCGGATCCGTGCTCGACGGTCGCGGCGAGCTGGGAGAAGGCGGGCTCGGGGCGAACAACGTGACCCTGCTCGACGGCGGCGTGCGCGTCTACCCCGTCGACTACCTCGTCGACCCGGCCTTCTACCCGGACTCGGCGCGCAGCGTCCTCGCGGACCTGTCGGTCGGCTCGCTGAGCCCGGGCGTCACGTCGCGCGTGACCGTCGTCTGGCCGGACCGGGGCGGGGAGACGGTCGTCGTGGACGTGCCGGACGGGTCGACGGAGGTCACGGACGGCAGCACGCCGGTGCGGTTCGTGGACGTGCCCGTCGCGGACTGAGCCGGGGTCACCCGGGCGCGGCGCCGCGTGACGAACGGAACACGCGGCGCCCGCGGTCCTCCGCCGCCGAGCGATAGGAGCCCGGGGCTTCCCGGGCTACCCTGTACGGGGATGTCTTGATGTCGAGACATCGGTCATGCCGCACACGGCGCATCAGACGGAAGGACGCAGCAGGGTGGACCTGTTCGAATACCAGGCGCGCGACATCTTCGAGAAGCACGGCGTGCCCGTGCTGGGCGGGGTCGTCGCGACGACGCCCGAGGAGGCCCGCGCGGGCGCCGAGAAGCTCGGCGGCGGCACCGTGGTCGTCAAGGCCCAGGTGAAGACCGGCGGCCGCGGCAAGGCCGGCGGCGTCAAGCTCGCCCACTCGCCCGAGGAGACCGCCGAGAAGGCGTCCGAGATCCTCGGCATGGACATCAAGGGCCACACGGTCCACCGCGTCATGGTCGCCCAGGGCGCCAAGATCGCCGAGGAGTTCTACTTCTCGGTGCTCCTCGACCGGTCGAACCGCAACTACCTCGCCATGTGCTCCGTCGAGGGCGGCATGGAGATCGAGCAGCTCGCGGTGGAGCGCCCCGAGGCGCTCGCCAAGGTCGCCGTCGACCCGATCGTGGGCATCGACGAGGCCACGGCGCAGGAGATCGTCGACGCCGCCGGGTTCGCCGAGGACCTCAAGGCCCCGGTCGCGGCGGTCATCCGCAAGCTCTGGACCGTCTTCACGGCGGAGGACGCGACGCTCGTCGAGGTGAACCCGCTCGTCCGCACCGAGGACGGCTCGATCGTCGCGCTCGACGGCAAGGTCACGCTGGACGACAACGCCTCGGAGGTCCGTCACCCGGACCACGAGGCGCTGGAGGACAAGGAGTCGACCGACCCGCTCGAGGCGAAGGCCAAGGCGAACGGCCTCAACTACGTCAAGCTCGACGGCGAGGTCGGCATCATCGGCAACGGCGCGGGGCTCGTCATGAGCACGCTCGACGTCGTCGCGTACGCGGGCGAGGCCCACGGCGGCGTGAAGCCCGCCAACTTCCTCGACATCGGTGGCGGCGCCAACGCGCAGGTCATGGCGAACGGCCTCGACGTCATCCTCAACGACCCGCAGGTCAAGTCGGTGTTCGTCAACGTCTTCGGCGGCATCACCGCGTGCGACGAGGTCGCCAAGGGCATCGTGGGCGCGCTCGAGATCCTCGGCGACGAGGCCTCCAAGCCGCTCGTCGTGCGCCTCGACGGCAACAACGTGGACCTCGGCCGCGCGATCCTGCGCGAGGCGAACCACCCGCTCGTGACCCTCGCCGAGACCATGGACGGCGGGGCCGACAAGGCTGCCGAGCTGGCCAACGCCTGATCGCCCGAAGACGCGGAAAGCTGAGACAGAGAACACCATGTCGATCTACCTGAACTCCGACTCCAAGATCATCGTCCAGGGCATCACCGGCGGGATGGGTGCCAAGCACACCGCCCTCATGCTCGACTCGGGCGCGCAGATCGTCGGCGGCGTCAACGCCCGCAAGGCCGGCACGACCGTCACGCACAAGGACCACGAGGGCAACGACGTCACGCTCCCCGTGTTCGGCACCGTGGCGGAGGCCATGGCCGAGACGGGCGCGAACGTGTCCGTCCTGTTCGTCCCGCCGGCGTTCACCAAGGACGCCGCGATCGAGGCCGTCGACGCCGAGATGCCGCTCATCGTCGTCATCACCGAGGGCGTCCCCGTCCAGGACACGGCCGAGGTCTGGGCCTACCTGCAGGGCAAGAAGACGCGCATGATCGGCCCGAACTGCCCCGGCATCATCACGCCGGGCGAGTCGCTCGCCGGCATCACCCCGCACACCATCACGGGCAAGGGCCCGGTCGGTCTCGTGTCGAAGTCGGGCACGCTGACCTACCAGATGATGTACGAGCTCAAGGACCTCGGGTTCTCGACCGCCATCGGCATCGGCGGCGACCCGATCGTGGGCACCACGCACATCGACGCGCTCGAGGCGTTCGAGAACGACCCCGAGACCAAGGCGATCGTCATGATCGGCGAGATCGGCGGCGACGCCGAGGAGCGCGCAGCGGCCTACATCAAGGACCACGTCACCAAGCCGGTCGTCGGCTACGTCGCGGGCTTCACCGCCCCCGAGGGCAAGACGATGGGCCACGCCGGCGCGATCGTCTCCGGGTCCGCGGGCACCGCGCAGGCCAAGAAGGAGGCCCTCGAGGCCGTCGGCGTCAAGGTCGGCAAGACGCCGTCCGAGACCGCCGCGCTCCTGCGCGAGGTCCTCGCCTGACGCTGGACCCCGGACCCGCGACCCGGGTCCACGCACCCGACGCCCCGTGACCGCTCCGCCGGCCGCGGGGCGTCGTGCGTCCGGCGTCGTGGTCCGGCTCGTGCCGGACATCGCGCCTCAGGCGGCGGGGTCGCGGTCCGCGCTCGGGACGGTGGGCGCCCCCGACGCCGCGAGCCACGCGTCGAGGCGCACCCACTGCGCGTAGAGCCACGCGGCGCGCTCCTCGTCGCCCGCCGGGAGCGCCTCGCGGGGCGTCGCCCAGATCTTGAGCGTGAGGCGCTTGTCCATCGGCAGCTCGCGCCAGATGTCGCGCACCGTGACCAGGCGCTCGAGGCCCGTGTGCGCGACGACCGCCACGCCCGTCGTCGGCGTCGCGTCGAGCGCGGCGAGGAACCCGCCGACGTGCGGCGCCATGACGTGCGGCATCCCCTCCGCGAGCACGGCGAGGTCCTCCTCGCCGGAGGCGCGCAGCGCGGTGATCCGGGCGTCGCGGCGGCGCGGCGTGACGTTCCCGCCCTCGGGGAAGAGGAGGACGGCGGAGTCCGGCGCGAGGTCCGTCGCGAGCGCGGCGACCGCCTCGCTGCCGGACGGCGCGCCGTGCGGCCGCCGCGAGCGCGGCACCACGAAGTACGCCGGGACGCGGTGGAGCAGGACGTCGATCGCGGGGTCCCACTGGAGCGTGTCCTTGAGCACGACGCGCGGCTCGCGTCCCGCCGCGTTGACGATGCGGTCCATGAGGACGAACGAGTCGCCGGGCCCGGCGTGGCGGCTCACCACGAGCACCGGGGCCCCGTCGAGCCCGTCGGCCTCGCTGAGGTCGACGTCGATCCGCAGGCGCAGCGTCCAGCGCACCTGCCAGAACAGCACCGAGAGCATCCGGCCGGCGAGGCGCACGTGCGCGCGCCGGAAGGCGGGCCGGTGCAGCGCCCAGCCGAAGCCGGAGCCCACCCAGAGCCCGAACAGCGCCAGGACCGCGACCGCGTCCCAGACGACGTAGAAGCTCGCGACCCAGAGGACGCGCGGCGCGCGCAGGCGACCGGGCAGCGCCCAGCTCACGATGCCGCCGACGAGCAGGACGAGCATGAGGCTCGTCGGGACGAGCAGGACCGCGAGGACGACGACGGCCGGCGCGAGCAGCAGCCGGCGGACCCAGCGCGGCGGGGGCGCGACGTTCACGCGTCGCCCCCCAGCTCCTCCAGGTAGCGGCGCGCCGCCGCGTACGACGAGGCGGCGCGCGCTCGGGTCGTGTCGAGCCGGCGCGACGACGAGAGCCGGTCGTCGCCGGGCAGCGGCCCGCCGCTGGGCAGGACGTGGACGGTCACGTCGTCGGGGACCTCGGCGAGCTCGCGCGCGAACCGGTGCCGCCGGGAGATCTCGAACGTCACCTTCGCGACCTCGACCGCGGTCCGCGGCGGCCGCAACGGCTCCTCGATCCGCCCGACCTGGAGCACCCAGACCGTCCGTGCGCCGCGACGCACCGCCTCGCCCAGCGGGATCGAGGAGACCACCCCGCCGTCCACGTAGTGCTCGTCGCCGATGCGCGTGGGCGGCAGCGCGCCCGGGACGGACGCCGAGGCGAGCACGGCGTCGACCAACGGACCCTCGCTGAACCAGCGCTCCGCCGCGCGCTCGATCGACGCCGCGGCGACGACGAGGGGCACGGCGAGGTCGGCGAACGTCGTGCGCTCGCCGAGCACCTGGCGCAGCAGCGCGCGCAGGGGAGCCGGGCTGGCGAGGTGGGTGCGCGTCGTCGCGAGCCGGTGCACCTGCCGGTACCACGCCTCGCCGTAGACCTGCGCGGCCGCGGGCGACGACCAGGCGGACTCGAGGCGAGGGACGACCGCGGGCGTCGGGTCCGCCGCGAGGGCCGCCCCGTTGATCGCACCGATCGACGTCCCGACCACCAGGTCGGGCGTGATGCCGCGTTCCAGCAGCGCACGCAGCATGCCGATCTGGACGGCGCCCCGGACCCCGCCCCCGCCCAGGACGAACGCGGTCGGGGCGGGCGGCGTCGTCATGGACCGATCGTAGGCGCGGGTAGGCTGGCGCGCCGGGGCGAATGCCGCAGACCGACCACTCGATCGACGACGATGGGCACCATGAGCACCACCAGCACGACGCGTGGTGCGCGCACGCGCACCGTGGACGGCAGCCCGGCCCCCGCACCGGTCGTGGTCCGGCGCGGGCCCTCGGGAGTGCTCGCCGCGCTCCAGGCGCTCGCGCTGTCGCTCGCCGTCGTGGTGCTCCCCGGCGTCGTCGCCTTCCTCGCGTCGTCCACCGGGTCCCCCGAGGGCTCCGGGTGGGGGCAGTCGGTGACGATCGCCGCGGGATTCTGGCTGCTCGGGCACGGGGTCCCGCTCGTCGCGAGCGGGACGACGGTCACGCTGGTGCCGCTCGGACTCACCGCCCTCGCGCTGTTCTGCTGCTTCGCGTCTGCCCGACGATCCGCGCACACGACCCTGTCCGCCTGGGTCGCGGGCACCGTGACCTATGCCCTCGCGACGCTCGGCGTCGCGCTGCTCGCCGGGTCGACGCCCCCGTGGGGTCTCGGCGTCGCGGTCGTCGGGGGCGCCGTCGTCGGCGGGCTCGGCCTGGGCGCCGGGATCCTCGCACGACCCGACGCGCCCCTCGTCGGCGACCTCACGCAGCGGCTCGACCGGTGGCTCCCGCCGTCGGTACGACTGGGCCTGCGCGGCGGCCTGCTCGGCACGAGCCTGCTGGCCGGAGTCTCCGCCGTCGTCGTCGGGGCGTGGCTGGTGGCCGGGCGTGCGACGTCGGGCGACATCGTCGCGGGGCTCGTGCCCGGGACCGTCGGTGGCATCGTCCTGGCGCTCGCGCAGCTCGCCGTCCTGCCGAACGTCGTGGCCTGGGCCGGGGCGTGGCTCGTCGGGCCGGGCTTCGCCGTCGGCGAGGGCAGCACGTTCGCCCCGACCGGCTCCGAGCCCGGCGCGCTGCCGGCGATCCCGCTGCTCGGCGCCTTGCCCGGCGACGACTGGACCAACCCGCTGACGCCGTGGGTGCCGGCCGTCGTCGTCGCGCTCGGCGTGGTGGTCGGGGCCTTCGTGTGGCGCCGCCTGCGCGACGTGACAGGCACCCACCCGGACGACGACGTCCGGTGGCTCGACGTGAGCCTCGCCCTGGGCGGGGTCGCGCTCGGCGCGGGACTGCTCGTCGGGGCGGTGAGCTGGCTCGCGGGCGGCGCGGTCGGGCCCGGGCGGCTCGAGGTCGTCGGCGCCGACGCGCTCGTCGTCGGAGCCCTCGCGGCGGCGGAGATCGGCGGCGGCGCCGCGCTCGCGGTCCTCTGGGCGCGGCTCGACGTCCTGGGCCGCCACCACGGCGCCCCCCTCGACGACGAGCCCTGACGCCGAGGGAGAACCCCGGTCCGCCGAGGTAGAGCCCTGGTTGGCCGAGGTAGAGCCCCGGTCGGTCGAGGTAGAGCCATGGTCACGCGAGGTAGAGCTGTGGTCCGCCGAGGTGGGCGTGGTCGGGTCTCAGACGCGCGGGGTTGGGTCCGCGGTGGGGGTGGGCTCGGTGCTCGGGGCTGCGGCGCCGTCACCTTGGTCTGTCGAGCGTGGGTTCTAGGAGCGCCGCTCTGACGCCCCTTCGCATCCGAGCCCACCCCCACCGCTCGGCGGTCGGCCCACCA